>CAYRLV010000122.1:0-9862 GCA_964425155.1 uncultured Ornithinicoccus sp.
TCGCGGCGGCCACGAGCAGCCGGCCGTCGGCGTCCTTGGAGGCGTGCGGGAACTGTTCGGACTTCACGAAGTCCTTGACCGTGATCAGGCCGGCCAGGCGCCCCTCGGCGTCGACGAGGGGCAACCGCTCCCGCTTGTGCTGGCGCAGCAGCGCCGTCGCCTCGTCCCGGCCGATGCCCTCGTGGCCGGTGACCAGGGGCATCGGGGTCATGACCTCGCTGACCTTCGTCGTGGCCCACTCCGCGACGGGGGTGAACCGCAGGTCGCGGTTGGTGCAGATGCCGATCAGCCGGTTGTCGAGGTCGACGACGGGCAGACCGGACACGCGGTAGCGGCCGCACGTCTCGTCGAGGTCCTCCAGGGTCGCGTCCGGACCGATGGTGACCGGGTTGGGGATGATGCCGGTCTGGGTGCGCTTGACCATGTCGACCTGGTCGGCCTGGTCGGCGATCGACAGGTTGCGGTGCAGCACCCCGATGCCACCCTGCCGGGCCATCGCGATGGCCATCCGGGACTCGGTCACGGTGTCCATCGCCGCCGAGAGCAACGGCACGCGCACGGACAGCTCACGAGTCAGGCGGGACGTGGTGTCGACCTCGCTGGGGATGACGTCGGTCTCCCCCGGCTGCAGGAGAACGTCGTCGAAGGTGAGACCGAGAGTGGCGAACGGAGCGGGGACGTCGTGGGCGGACTCGGGGGCGTCGCTCATTGCTCGATTCTATGGCCCGAGCCGGGCCCGCTGATCCCTGCCCCGGCGGCCGGCACGGCTGGGTACGGGGGCTAGCGGGTCGTGGTCTCGCTCGCCGTGTCCGTCGAGGGCTGCTCGGCGGACGACGACTCGGCAGACGGCTGCTCAGCGGACGACGGTGTCGGGGTCCCTTCGGGCTGGCCGGCCGCCCTGGCCGACGCGGCACGGTCCGAGGCGTGGGTCCTGGCCGACGAGGCGGACGGCGTCGGGGTGGCTCGCTGCCCGGCGGAGGCAGCCGGGCCCTGCCGCTGCGCCGGCGAGGTGCCTCGCGACGTGGCCTGGTCCTGGGCGTGGGTCCCGGCCGAGGCGTGGGCGCGGCCGGGTGGGTCGGTCCGGCCCTGAGCGTGCTCGGAGGCCGCCCCTCCGGCGAGCACACGGGGGCTGCCGAGGCCCTGGAGCAGCCCGTGCACGCGCCCCTGCAGCCGGTGGCCCGGGCGCAGGTCGGGGCGAGGGGCCGTGGTCAGTGTCCGGCCGGGCTCGGTGTGCGGGGACGCATCGGTCCGGTTCGGCGTCGACGGCGTGGAGTCGGTCGGCGTGGGCACGGTCGGACGCGGCCTCGTGGTGGGCGGAGTCGGCGCCGACGGGCTCGGCCCCGGCTCCTCGGTCCGGGGGTGTCGCGCCGAGGAGGTGCCGGGCGTCGGCGTGGAGACGCTCGGGGCCGGGCTCGAGCTGTCCGGGGTGGGCGCCGACAGGGCCGTTCCCCGCTGCTCGTCGCCGGAGCTCACCCGGCTCGGCACCGGGGCGGTCGACTGCGGCGTCGGCAGCGCGGACGGGCTGGGGGTGGTCGCGGAGCGAGCCACCCGGTGCGCTGCGGCGCGGTGGGTGTCGGCGGTGCCCGGCACCTGCTGCTCCGGCGGCACCGCAGCCCGATGGTCCCCGCCGGCGGGGACGGTCCCGTCGACGCCGTCCGACGTGGCAGGAGACGACGGCCACGTGGTCGTGGGGCCGGCGGGTTGCGGGGCCGCATCATCGGTCAGGGCCGGACCGTAGTGATCGAAGTCATAGGGCAGCAGGCGCTGCGTCAGCGAGCCGAGCCGGCTGAGGACGGGCCAGTGCGTGTCGGTAACGGCGGCGGCGACGCTGGTCCCGGACAGCGTCAGGCCGCAGACGGCCAGGACCGCGGCGCCGCGCAGCCCCCGCCGCCGGAGGGTGCGGCGGCGGGCCACTCGAGCCGCCGCCGGGCTCAGCGGGATCGCCATGTCGTCGTCGATGGACCGGGCCCACCCGCCGAGCGCGGCGGACAACTCGTCGTGGGGCTCGGCGACCCGCTGGCCGAGCGCGTCGAGGAGGTGGTCGTCGTCGCGGATGCGATCGATCGAGGGGGGTGGAGGCATCAGCCGATCCTCTGCTCCACGGCCTCGTCGTCCCCCTTGGTGTCCCCCGACTCCTCCGCCAGCAGCTCGCGCAGTCGCGTCAACGCACGGTGCTGGGACACGCGGACGGCACCGGCCGTCATACCGAGCGACTGAGCAGTCTCCTCCGCGGACAACCCGACCGCCACCCGGAGGATGAGCAGTTCACGCTGGCGACCGGGCAGCCGGTCCATCAACCGGTAGACGCGATCGGCCTCGTCACTGATCAGTGCCCGCTCCTCCGGGCCGGCCTCGCCGTCCGGACGTTCGGGCACCTCGTCGGTGGGGCGGGGCAGCCGCATGGACGAACGCTGCACGTCGGCGACCTTGCGCGCCGCGATCGAGTAGACGAAGGCCTCGAACGGCAGGCCACGCTCGTCGTAGCCCGGGAGTGCGGTCAGCACGGCGACGCACACCTCCTGCGCTGCGTCCTGGGCTGCGTCCCTGGCTCCCGCGAACTGTCCCAGACGAGCACGCGCGTAGCGAGCAGCCATCTGGTGCACGGCGGCCAGCAGCCCTTCGGTGGCTGCAGCATCGCCCCGCTGCGCCGCGGCAGCCAGATCGCGCAGCGGAGTCTGCGCGTTCGCTGAAGGAATCGTGGGAGCGGGGGAAAACGTTACGTCGGCTGGCGCCGGCTCGGCGGCCACCGAGGCCGCCGCGGCGGACCCGTCCCCGCCCGTGGTCCCCGAGAGCATGGATCACCACCCGAATCTGATCAATGGACGGGCCCCACCGTACCGAGTCGACGACCCGAGCGGAAACGAGACGGCCGAAATCCGGGGTCTCGGCCGAGGGGTCGCGACCCCGCCGGCCACGAGGGTTCGAGCGCCGGAATCCGGGTACATCACGGGAGAGACGGCGGCAGGACCTGACCGCCCCACCCGCGACCCTGGGAGGCACATCATGGCTGAGCTCGCTCGACTGCCGGGACCTCGGACCGAGCTGTGGGACTGGCAGCTGCACGGGTCCTGCCGCCGCACCGGGTCCGAGGTCTTCTTCCACCCCGACGGGGAGCGCGGCGCCGCCCGGCGGTTGCGCGAGCAGGCGGCCAAGTCGGTCTGCCGGCAGTGTCCCGTGCTCGAGCAGTGCCGCCGGCACGCCCTGACCGTGCGCGAGCCGTACGGGGTGTGGGGCGGCACGACGGCCGCGGAGCGCCAGGAGCTCTACGCCGCCAGCTGACCCGGCCGGTATGCGGTGTGCCCACTGCCGGTCCGCCTCCTCCCCTCGTCGCGCCCGCCCCCACGCCCGCTCCGCCCCGGCGCGTCCGTGGTGTGATGGACGTCATGAACGAACCCACCTCCGTCGAGATCCGGGGCGAGATGATCCGGCTCGGCCAGCTGTTGAAGCTGGCCGGTGCCGTGGAGGACGGCGCACAGGCGAGAGCGCTGATCGAGAACGGCCACGTGCGGGTGGACGGCGAGATCGAACGCCGCCGTGGGCGTCAGGTCACCTCCGGCAGCCTCGTGGAGCTGCCGGGGGGCGCGCTCGTCGTGACGGCCGAGTGACGGCGGGAGCCCGGTCGCAGGCTCGGGGAGGATCCGTGGGGCGCTGACCCCCGAGAGCTCGCCGCCGACGACCCCCGACGCGAACGGTCCCCCGCCCGGACGTGCCGGACGGGGGACCGCTTCGCGATGCGGGACGGACTCAGTGGCCGTGACCGTGGCCGTGACCGGCGGCGGCCTCGTCCTCCTCCTCCGGCTTCTCGACGACCAGCGTGTCGGTCGTCAGCACCATGGAGGCGATCGACGCGGCGTTGCGCAGCGCCGACCGGGTGACCTTGACCGGGTCGATGACGCCGGCCTTGACCAGGTCGACGTACTCACCGGTCGAGGCGTCCAGGCCGGTACCCGGCTCGAGCTCGCGCACGCGGGACACCGCGACGAAGCCCTCGTAGCCCGCGTTCTCGGCGATCCAGCGCAGCGGCTCGGCGGCCGCCTTCGCCACCAGGCGCACGCCCGTGGCCTCGTCACCCTCGAGGGAGAGCGAGTCGAGCCCGGTGAGCGCGTGGACGAGGGCGGTGCCGCCACCGGCGACGATGCCCTCCTCGATCGCCGCACGGGTGGCCGAGATGGCGTCCTCGATGCGGTGCTTCTTCTCCTTGAGCTCCACCTCGGTGTGCGCACCGACGCGGATCACGCAGACGCCGCCGGACAGCTTGGCCAGCCGCTCCTGCAGCTTCTCGCGGTCCCAGTCGGAGTCGCTGCGCTCGATCTCGGACTTGATCTGGTTGACCCGGCCCTCGACGTCGTCGGACGCGCCGGCGCCGTCGACGATCGTGGTGTCGTCCTTGGTGACGACCACGCGGCGGGCCTGGCCGAGGGTGTCGAGGTCGGCCTGGTCCAGCTTGAGACCGACCTCCTCGGAGATGACCTGGCCACCGGTCAGGATCGCGATGTCCTGCAGCATGGCCTTGCGACGGTCACCGAAGCCGGGGGCCTTGACCGCGGCGACGTTGAAGGTGCCGCGGATCTTGTTGACCACCAGGGTGGACAGGGCCTCGCCCTCGATGTCCTCGGCGATGATCAGCAGCGGCTTGCCGGTCTGGACGACCTTCTCCAGCACCGGCAGGATGTCGGCGACCGCCGAGATCTTGCCCTGGTTGATCAGCACGTAGGCGTCCTCGAGGACCGCCTCCATGCGCTCCGGGTCGGACACGAAGTACGGCGACAGGTAGCCCTTGTCGAACTGCATGCCCTCGGTGAAGTCGAGCTCCATCGCGGTGGTCGAGGACTCCTCGACCGTGATGACGCCGTCCTTGCCGACCTTGTCGAACGCGTCGGCGATCAGGCCACCGATCACCGAGTCCTGGGCGGACAGGGTGGCGACCTGGGCGATCTCGTCCTTCGTCTCGATCTCGCGGGCGGTCTCGAGCAGGGTGTCGTTGACCGCCTCCACGGCGGCGTCGATGCCGCGCTTGAGGGCGGCGGGACCGGCACCGGCGGCCACGTTGCGCAGGCCCTCCTTGACCATGGCCTGGGCCAGCACGGTCGCGGTGGTGGTGCCGTCACCGGCGATGTCGTTGGTCTTGGTGGCCACCTCCTTGGCCAGCTGGGCCCCGAGGTTCTCGTAGGCGTCCTCCAGCTCGACCTCGCGGGCGATGGTCACGCCGTCGTTGGTGATGGTGGGGGCGCCCCACTTCTTGTCGATGACGACGTTGCGGCCCTTGGGACCGAGCGTCACCTTCACGGTGTCGGCGAGGGCGTCGACACCGCGCTCGAGCGCCTTGCGGGCGGAGTCGTTGAACTCCAGGGTCTTGGACATTCAGCTTCCTTCGGACTGCGGTCGGGTGAAGTGGCTGTGCCCCGGCGCCCGCCCGGGCCTGAGGAACTCAGGCTCGTCGGGCAGGGCGCCGAGGCACGGCATACGGGCTGGACGCGCCGTGACTACCTGCTGACGACCGCGAGCACGTCGCGGGCCGACAGGATGAGCAGCTCGTCGCCGTCGTACTTGACCTCGGTGCCGCCGTACTTGCTGTAGATGACCTTGTCACCCACGGCGACGTCGAGCGGGACGCGGTTGCCGTTGTCGTCGATGCGGCCGGGGCCGATCGCCAGGACCTCGCCCTCCTGGGGCTTCTCCTTGGCGGTGTCGGGGATGACCAGGCCGGAGGCGGTGGTCTGCTCGGCCTCGACGGACTTGACGACGATGCGGTCTTCGAGCGGCTTGATGGACACCGACACGGTGGGACCTTCCCTTCTGGGATGTCGAGTTGGACACAACAGGTGGACAGTGGCGTTCGCCCGGTACGCCGCCGTCGCGGGGGTCGACCTACCCAGGTGATCGCGCTGGCACTTGCCGGAGGCGAGTGCTAAACCGAATCTATGCGTCCGTTAGCACTCGGTCAACTCGAGTGCCAGTGTGGCGTCCATGACCCCTCGACGACACCGCAGGGAACACGACCCGTGCGTGCCGGCGACGGGCCCTGCGCAAGGATGGCGGGGTGGATCTCGCGGTGCTGGAGCGACTGGTCGCCGGCGAGGGCTGGGGGCTGCTCGAGTCACTCCCCCCGTATGACGAGTCGTCCGCCATGCGCCTCGCCGAACGACTGCGCGGGGCCGGCTTCGACCCGGAGCTGGTCGCCGCCGCGCTCACCCAGTCGCGGCTGCGGGCGCGGGGGCGCGACAAGTTCGGGGAGTTCGCGGCCGGCATGCTGTTCACCCCCGACGGGCTCGAGCAGGCCACCCGGCTGGAGGTGGCGGCGCGCCACGCCGAGCGGTTCCGCCGGGCGGGGGTCCGCCACGTCCTGGACCTCGGGTGCGGCATCGGCTCGGACGCGATGGCCTGCGCCGGCCTCGACCTGCGCGTCACGGCGGTCGACTCCGATCCCGCCACCGCGCTCGCGGCCGGAGTCAACCTGCGGCACTGGCCGTCCGCGTCCACGCTCGTGCGCCGCGTCGAGGACGTCGCGCTGCCGGCGGGCGAGGGCGCCCGGCACGCGGGCGCCTGGCTGGACCCGGCCCGGCGGGTGCCCGGGGTGGCCGACGCCCGTGGGCGCACGAAGCGGGTGTTCCGGCTGGACGCCATCTCGCCGTCCTGGGAGACGGTGCAGCAGGTCGCCGGTGCCCTTCCCGCCGCCGGCGCCAAGCTGAGTCCGGCCCTGCCGCACGCGAGGGTGCCGGACGGGAGCGAGGCGCAGTGGACGTCATACCGGGGCGAGGTGCTGGAGTGCGTCGTCTGGTGGGGCGCGCTGGTGCGCCGCCCGGGCCGCACCGCCCTGGTGATCGGTGCCGACGGGCGCGCGAGCACGGTCACCGAGGCGGATGCCGACCCGACTCCGTCGCTGCTGGCCGACCTGGGGCGGGTCGACCACCTGCTCTACGAGCCGGACCGGGCGGTGATCCGGGCCGGGCTGACCGGGGCGCTGTGCGCGGCCGTCGACGGGGCCGAGCTGGATGCTGGCGTCGGCTACGTCTCGTCGGGCCGGGCGGTCGAGCTGCCGTGGGCACGACGGTTCGTCGTCGAGGAGGCGATGCCGTGGGGGGTCAAGCGGTTGCGTTCGTTCCTGCGCGACCGGCACGTCGGCCGGCTGACCGTGAAGAAGCGGGGCGTGACGGTGGACGCCGACCAGTTGCGCCGGCAGCTGCACCTGCGGGGTGACGCTGACGCCACCGTCGTGATCACCCGGGTGTCCGGCCGCCAGGTGGCCCTCATCGTCCGCCCCACCTGACACCTGCCCCGTTGGCAATGGTTGTGGGGTTTGAGCGGAGTCTGCGCGCTGTGGCCCAACAACCACCTCCAACGAGCACGGGGCACTGCCGGTGGGCCCGCCGATTCCCGGATTCCGGCGCGGGGCGGGGCGATCGGCTGCCAGACTCCGTGAATGCAGACCCCGGTGGCACCCGACGTGCGCCCCGCGCGTGTGTCCTCGCTGTCCCTGGTGGCGTGGCTGGGCGCGGTGCTGTGCTGTGTGCCGTGGGGCCTGTTCGTGGGGCACCGGTTCGGGACCTCGCTGACCGATCTGGTCCGACCGGTCGCCGACGGTGTCGTGGACGCCGAGGAGGCTGCGGCCAGCGGCGCCTCGCTGTGGATCGGCGGCGCCCTCGCGAGCGGTGGGCTCGTCCTGCTCCTGCTGCGGACGCTGCGCCGCCGCACGTCGTCGTGGCGGGTGTCCCTGGTGTGCGGGGGGCGACCGGACCGCGCCGGGGTCACCGTCGGTCTCACCGTCGCCCTCTGGGTGGTGACGACCGGGACCTTCGTGTTCGTCGTGTCCTTGGTCAACCTGGTGGAGACCGACCCGGAGACCATCGCGTCGACCGAGCCGTGGCGCCAACCGCTGTGGCTGGTCCTCGCGGCGGCAGGGCTGGTGGCGACGGCACTCGTCGGCAACTGGGCGCACGCGCGGACCACCGTCTTCGAGCCGCTGGAGCAGCTCGGCGTGGTGCGGATCGACCGGGAGCGCCTGCTCGACCAGGAGCCGCTCCCGCTCCTCACGGCGTTGCGGATCTGGGTCCTCGGCCTGGGCATCGACGCCGCCCTCTCCGTGGGCGCCTGGGTCGACGGTCTGTCCACCCCCGACCATCCCGGGCCCGGCGCCTTCTTGCTGGACTGGGGCCTCGGCGTCACGGTCGCCCCGGCGACGCTGTGCGTGCTGATGCTGCTGGGCATGCTGGTGCTCCCCCGCACGCACCGGATCGGCCGGCGGGTGCTGGCCCACCCCCGCACCAAGCTCTCGCTCGCAGGTGCCGCCCTGGGTGGGGTGCTCACCCTGACCCACCAGGAGACCGCCGCCTCGATCGTGCTGATCGTCGTCTCGGTGGTCATCGCCGCGACCTCGCTCCAGCTGATCGAGCTGGGACCCCAACCGTGGCTGGGCGTCATCGTGCTCGTGTTCTACTGGCTGGTCGGCTTCGCCGCGGACGGTGAGGCCACGGAGGGCACCCTCGCGGTCCCCACCACCGTCGTGGGCTGGCTGCTTGCGGCGGTCGGCACGGCGCTGGCCGTCTGGGGCGTGGTCGGACACGTGCGTGACTACCTCGGCCGGGTTCGCTCCCCCGACGCGCCGGCGACGATCGCCGGTTGACCGCAGCGTGGGCACCGCCCGCGCACCGTCTCGGTGCCCCACCGGTCGCCACCCGTTGGGAATGGTTGTTGGAACACAGCGGGGAAACCCCGCTGTGTTCCAACAACCATTCCCAACAAGCAGCAGAGGCCGGCCGTGGGGTGAGGTCAGCTGCCGGGGTCAGGAGTCCTGGGCCCGGAGAGTGAGGGTGGCGGTGTGCGAGTCGCCGTCGCGCTCGAAGGTCACCTCGAGCTCGTCGCCCGCCTGCTTGGACAGCAGCAGACCCTGCAGCTGGTCGGGCGCGTTCACCGCCTGCCCGTCGAGCTCGGTGATGATGTCGCTCTGCCGGAGCCCCGCCTCCGCGGCCGGACCCTGGCGGGCCACGGCTGAGACGTAGAGCCCGTCCGGCTGGATCGGGTTGTCGCCCCGAGCGATCGGCGTGACCGCCAGACCGGCGTCGGCGTGCTTGACCTGACCGTCCGCGATGAGCTTGTCAGCGATCCGCTTGGCGAAGTCCACCGGGATGGCGAAACCGAGGCCGATGCT
The DNA here is from genome assembly GCA_964425155.1 of uncultured Ornithinicoccus sp. Classification (GTDB taxonomy): domain Bacteria; phylum Actinomycetota; class Actinomycetes; order Actinomycetales; family Dermatophilaceae; genus Segeticoccus. Next base: position 9,146 of record CAYRLV010000122.1, read on the forward strand.
CCCGGCCACCGCCTGCCCGTGGGAGTCCTGGGCCGTGGCCCCGGCCGTCGGCACACCCACCAGCCGCCCCGCGCAGTCGGCCAGCACCCCTCCGCTGTTGCCGGGGTTGATCGCGGCGTCGGTCTGGATCGCCGACGTGATCAAGGCGGTGCTGCCGTGGTCGGCGGGGACGCGCACGGACCGTCCCAGGGCGCCCACGACGCCGGAGGTGATCGTGTCGGTCAGGCCCAGCGGCGCGCCGATCGCGAACACGTGGTCGCCGACCTCGACGTCGCCGCCGATCTGGATGGGCGTGACCGACGTCGTCGGATCCACCTTGATCACGGCCAGGTCGGTGGCGTTGTCCCGGCCGACGATCGTGGCCGGGAGCTGCTCGCCGTTGGGCCGCTGCACGGTGATCGTGCCTTGGGGCACGGCGGCGGAGATGACGTGGTTGTTGGTCAGGATGTGCCCGTCGGCATCGAGGAACGCACCGGATCCGTTGCCTCCGCCACCCGAGGACTGCACGAAGATGGTGACGACGGAGGGCATGGTCCGGCGTGAGACCTCCGCGGCACTGCAGCCACCCGGACCTCGCGTCAGGCTGACGACGGACAGCACCACGGCCACGACCGACAGCGCGAGCGCGACCGCCAGCGCGGGCGCCAGCAGGCCACGCCCACGGGTGCCACCTGATGGGCCGTCGGCCGTCTCCCCGGACACGGCGCGGGACTCTTA
>CAYRLV010000123.1:0-9828 GCA_964425155.1 uncultured Ornithinicoccus sp.
CTCGACCTGCTCTACCAGGGCGTCGTCGACGGCAGGATCTCGCTGGAGCGCTGGGTCGAGCTGTGCTCGACGACGCCGGCGCGGATGTTCGGTCTCTACGGCCGCAAGGGCGTCATCGCCCCCGGCGCCGACGCCGACATCGTGGTCTACGACCCCCAGGGGCACACCAGCATCGGGCTCGGCAAGACGCACCACATGAACATGGACTACTCGGCCTGGGAGGGCTTCGAGATCGACGGCAAGGTCGACACCGTCCTGTCCCGTGGGTCCGTGGTCATCCGGGACGGCGACTACCACGGCACCAAGGGCCACGGGAAGTTCCTGCGTCGCGAGCTGAACCAGCTGCTGACCTGAGCAGCGGTGTGCCGGCCCGGGAACGCCGGGCGATCTGACCCTCGGACGACGGAGGTGCCCATGGACTTCGGAGTGGTGCTGCAGTGCGACCCGCCCGCAGCACGCGTGGTCGAGCAGTGCCGACAGGCGGAACTCTACGGCTTCAGCCATGCCTGGACCTTCGACTCACCGCTGCTGTGGCAGGAGCCCTATGTCATCCACAGCGCGATCCTCGCGGCGACCCGCAAGATCGTCGTCGGCCCGATGGTCACCAACCCGGTGACGCGCGACCTCACCGTCACCGCGTCGACCTACGCGACGCTCAACGAGATGTACGGCAACCGCACCATCTGCGGGATCGGCCGGGGCGACTCGGCCGTGCGGGTGACCGGCGGCAAGCCCGCGACCGTCGCGCAGCTGCGCGCCGCGGTGCCGCTGATCCGCGGACTGGCGGGCGGCGAGGAGGTCGAGTACGGCGAGGCGCACCTCCGGCTCGCCTGGGCCGCCGGGTCACGGACCCCGGTCTGGGTCGCGGCCTACGGGCCGAAGATGCTCGCGCTCGCGGGGGAGACGTCCGACGGGTTCATCCTGCAGCTGGCCGACCCCGCGATCACCGCGTGGAGCGTCGAAGCGGTCCGCAAGGCGGCAGTGGACGCCGGTCGTGACAGGGGCGAGGTGACCATCTGCGTGGCGGCACCGGCCTACGTCACCGACGGGAGCCCCGAGCAACAAGCGCACGCCTACGACCAGTGCCGGTGGTTCGGCGGCATGGTCGGCAACCACGTGGCCGACATCGTGGCGCGCTACGGTGCCGACGGGCAGGCGGTCCCGAAGGCCCTCACCGACTACATCGCCGGACGCGAGGGTTACGACTACAACGAGCACGGCCGCGCCGGCAACACGCACACCGCCTTCGTACCGGACGAGATCGTCGACCGGTTCTGCCTCATCGGCACCGTGGAGCACCAGGTCGAGCGGCTGCACGAGCTGGCCGACCTCGGTGTCGACCAGTTCGCGATCTACCTCCAGCACGACGCGCAGGACGAGGTGCTGCGCGCCTACGGGCAGAAGGTCATCCCCGCGATGCGCGAGCGCCGCCTCTCCCGCAGCTGACCTGACCGCCACTCGTTGCGGCGATTTCGACCTCGAGTGGCCGAACTCGCCGCAATCAGCGGGTGATCAGCAGGTCGGCGCGGGCGCGGGTCGCCGCCACCAGCCGACTGTTCGCCTCGTCGGAGCGTGCGACCCAGGCGGCGGCCTGCTCCGGCGACTTGCCGAACTCCACGTGCCGGGCCACCAACCGCCGCAGCCGCACGTCGTCCGCGAGGTCGACGTACCAGACCTCGTCCAGCAGCTCACGGACGCGGCGCCACGGTTCCCGATCGAGCAACAAGTAGTTGCCCTCGGTGAGCAGCAGCCGCACCGACGGCGCCACCTCGAGCGCGGCCGCGATCGGTTGCTCCAGGTCACGCTCGAATCCCGGCGCGTAGAGCACATCCTGCTCGTCCGTCGTGAATCTCCGCAGCATCGCGAGGTATCCGGCCACGTCGAACGTCTCTGGCGCGCCCTTGCGGTCGCGCAGGCCGAGCCGGTCCAGCTGCACGTCAGCCAGGTGGAACCCGTCCATCGGCACGTGCGCCACCCAGGCGTCGCCAGCGGACGAGGCGTGCTCACCCTGCGCCGTCCTCGTCCTCGACCTCGTCCCCGCCGGCGGCGCCGACAGCCGGCGCCGCAGCTCGTGGACCAGCGTCGTCTTGCCCGCACCGGGCGGGCCGGTGATGCCGAGCACGTGTCGGAGGCCGTCGGTGCACAGACCACGGGCGCGCTCCACCAGCGGCTCCAGGTCCACGGCCCGCTCCAGGCCCTCGTTCGTCACACCACGCATTGGACCAGATGGCCGGCGACACGCGCGAGCTGGTGGCCACTCCGCATACCGATCGTCGCGTGACCTCCCGCGCGGCGCCCAGCGGTGGCATCATCGGCGCCATGACCCAACCGAACGACGACAACATCGCCTACCCGGCTCCCGGGTCGCGGCCCTACGGCAACGGCTCCGAGCAGGTGCCGCCGCACGTCGTGGTCCTGTTCGGAGCCACCGGCGACCTGGCCCGGCGCAAGCTGCTGCCGGGCCTGGCCCACCTGACGCTGTCGGACCTCGCGCCGCAGGTCCGCGTCGTCGGCAGCTCCCTGGAGGACCTCGACGACGCCTCGTTCCGCGATTTCGCGAAGGCCGCGGTCGACGAGTTCGGCAACGACCGGATCACCGCGCAGCAGTGGGAGGACTTCGCCAGCTGCCTGCGGTACGTGCCGCAGCCGGCCGGGGCCGAGGCGCTGGCCAAGGCGGTCCAGGAGGCGGAGGACGAGCTGGGGGAGGGGGCGCACCGGCTGCACTACCTGAGCGTCCCGCCGCAGGCCGCGCGGGCGGTCATCTCGATGATCGACGAGGCCAAGCTGGTCGAGCACTCGCGGGTGGTGATGGAGAAGCCGTTCGGCACCGACCTGGCCAGCGCGATCGCCCTCAACGCCGAGATCCACGAGACGTTCTCCGAGTCGCAGATCTTCCGGATCGATCACTTCCTCGGCAAGGAGGCGGCGCAGAACATCCTCGCCTTCCGGTTCGCCAACGGGCTGTTCGAGCCGATCTGGAACCGCAACTTCATCGACCACGTGCAGATCGACATCCCGGAGACCCTCGGGATGGAGGACCGGGCCGAGTTCTACGAGGCCACCGGTGCGTTCAAGGACATGGTGGTCACGCACCTGCTGCAGGTGCTGGCGTTCGTCGCGATGGAACCACCAACAGCACTGGAGCCGAAGGCGATCAGCGAGGAGAAGAACAAGGTGTTCCGCTCCTTGCTGCCGCTCGACCCGGCACAGGCGGTGCGCGGCCAGTTCGTCGGCTACCGCGATCTCGACGGCGTGGCGCCGGACTCCGAGACGGAGACGTTCATCGCGCTCAAGTGCGGCCTGGACAACTGGCGGTGGGCGGGTGTGCCGTTCTACCTGCGGACCGGCAAGCGGATGGCGGAGGGGCAGCGGATCATCTCGATCGCGTTCCGGGAGGCGCCGCGGTCGATGTTCCCACCGGGGTCGGGCGTGGGCACCCAGGGTCCCGATCACCTGACCTTCGACCTGGCCGACGCGTCCAAGCTGTCGCTCTCCTTCTACGGCAAGCGGCCCGGGCCCGGCATGCGGCTGGACAAGCTGTCCATGCAGTTCGCCACGAGCGAGACCGATCGGGCCGAGGACGTGCTCGAGGCCTACGAGCGGCTGATGCTCGACGCCATGCGCGGCGACCACACCCTGTTCACCATGGCCGAGGGCATCGAGAGCCTGTGGGCCAAATCGGCTCCGTTGCTGGAGAACCCGCCCGTGGTCAAGCCCTACCCGCAGGGCAGCTGGGGCCCCAACGCCATCCACCAGCTGATCGCGCCGAACGCCTGGCGGCTGCCGTTCGAGCGGACCTGGCGGGAGAAGAAGTAGCAGAGCGAGAGGGGCGCAGGAGGCCCCCGGCGTCCCGGCGGCGACCGGCACGGCATACTCCGGGGTGAGAACCCACCACAGCGGGTCGGGCGCCGTTCGTCCCGCGCCCCAGCCGGGAGGACTCTGTGCACCTCACGCCACGGGAACAGGAACGGCTGCTCCTCGCCGCGGGAGCCGATCTGGCCCGCCGCCGGATCGCGCGAGGCGCCCGGATCGGCGCCACCGAGGCGATCGCCCTCGTCTGCGACGAGGTGCAGGAGATGGCCTGGGACGACCTGCCGCTGTCCGAGGTGGTGGCACGTGCGCGCGAGATCGTCCCCGCCGAGAGCCTGCTTCCCGACGTGCCCGCGCTCGTGCGCGTCATCGAGGTGGAGGCCCTCTTCCCGCACGGCACCGTGCTGGTGCACGTCGACGCCCCCTTCGGTCCGGCCGAACCGGAGGCGGCGGGCGCCACGCGCGCGGCCACGTCGGACGTGGAACTGGCGCCCGGTCGGGCTCGCGCCACGGCGACCTTGCGCAACACCGGTGAGCTGCCGATCTGGGTGTCGTCGCACGTGCCGGTGGATGCCCTCAACGAGGCGCTGCAGGTGGATCTTGCCGGCGGAGCTGCTGCCGGACGCTACCGCCTGGACGTGCCGGCCGGTGTGTCGGTCAAGGTCGCCCCGGGCGAGGAGCGGGCCGTCGGTGTCGTCGAGATCGTGGGAGGTCGTTCGTGACCAGCATCCGGCGAGAGGACTACATCAGCCTCTACGGCCCCACGACCGGGGACCGGATCCGGCTCGGAGACACCGACCTCTGGGTGGAGATCGAGGCCGACGACACCGAACCGGGGGAGGAGCTCATCGGCGGGTGCGGCAAGACCGCGCGCGGCGGAGCCCTCGTCAGCCCCGGCGCGGACCGGGCCAGTGCGCTGGACATGATCATCCTCGGCGTCGTGCTGCTCGACCCGGTGCTCGGCATCCGCAAGACCAACATCGGCATCAAGGACGGCCGGGTCGTCGGCGTCGGACGGGCGGGCAACCCGGACGTGCAACGGGACGTCGAGCTGGAGGTCGACTCGCACACGGCGATGATCACCGGTGAGGGCCTGATCGCCACGCCTGGCGTGGTGGACTCGCACGTCCACCTGTCCAACGCGCAGCTCGTCCCCGCCGCGCTCTCGAGCGGTGTGACGACGATCGTCGGGATGGGCATCGGCGGCGTCTGGGACGTCGGTGCCAACCCGCGCACCAACCTGCACTCGCTCATCGAGGGTTGGGCGCACGCACCCATCAACGTCGCCTTCCTCGCGCGCGGATCGTCCACGACGGCCGGCCTGTTGGAGGAGGCGGTGCTGTCCGGCTCGGGCGGCTTCAAGATCCACGAGGACTGGGGCGCCACCCCCACGATCATCGACACCTGCCTCGGGGTCGCCGACCAGGCCGACCTGCCGGTCGCCCTGCACACCGACACGCTCAACGAGTCCGGCTTCCTCGGCGACACCCTGGCCGCCACCCGCGGGCGGACGGTGCACGCCTACCACGTCGAGGGCGGCGGCGGGCACCCCGACCTGCTGCGCATCGTGGAGCAGCCGCACGTGCTCACCTCCTCGACCACCCCGACGCTGCCGCTCACTCCCTCCACCGTCGCCGAGCTGCTGCCGATGACGATGACGGTGCACCGTGGGCACGCCGAGCTGGACAGCGACGTGGCCATCGCGTCCAGCCGGGTGCGGGAGCACGCCATCGCCGCGGAGAACCGGCTGCACGACACCGGTGGCATCAGCATCATCAACTCCGACGGGCTGGGCATGGGCCGGATCGCCGAAACGGTGCGCCGCTCCTGGCAGTTGGCGCACGTGCAGGCCGGGTTGTCCGGCGAGACCGGACCGGACGTCGTCAACAACGCCCGGGTGCTGCGCTACCTCGCGAAGTTGACCGTCAACCCCGCGGTGGCGCACGGCATCGCGCACGAGGTGGGCAGCCTGCAACCCGGCCGGGTGGCCGACGTGGTGCTGTGGAACCCCGCCTGGTTCGGGGCGGAGCCGGAGATGGTCGTCAAGTCCGGCTTCGTCGCCTGGGGCGCTTCCGGGTCCGGGTCGGGGTCGACCCGGCTGCCGCAGCCGCGCCGGATGACGGCGTTCTACGGTGGTCTGGGCAACGCGCCGGCGCGGCTCTCCCACGTCTTCGTCTCCCAGGCGTGCCTCGATGACGGCGCGGCCCGGGCCGCCTTGCCCCGCGGCCACCGCTACACCGCCATCCGGGACAGCCGCGAGCTGAGTTGTGCCGACATGCGATTCAACACCCGCACCCCGAACGTCCGGGTCAGCGGGGAGCCCGAACCCGTGCTCATCGACGGCGAGCCGGTGCCGCTCCACCACGCGACGCAGTTGCCGTTGACCCGCGCGCACCACCTGGCGTGACTCCGCCCGAGGTGCGGTCGCGACACCAGGCCACGAGAGCAACGAAGGGGACCACGTGCACGTCGACCTGATCGTGCGAGACGCCGACATCATCACCCTCGACGACGAGCACCCGCGTGCGCGATCGCTGGCGGTCCTGGCGGGTCAGGTCGTCGCCGTCGACGACCTCGACGGCCTGACCGCCGACCGGATCGTCGAGTGCGACGGCGCCACCGTGGTGCCGGGATTCGGCGACGCGCACAACCACATGGCGTGGTTCGGCCTCGCGCTGGACGAGATCGACCTCGCGGGGATCGACGACATGTCGGCGCTCCTCGACCGGGTCAGCGAGCGGGCCGCCAGCTCCCCCGACGGAGCCATGGTCGTCGGGAGTGGGTATGACGACGCGCACCTCGGTGGTCATCCGCACCGCCGCGACCTGGACCGTGCCGCGGGCGGCCGCCCGGTCTGGCTCAAGCACCGCTCGGGCCACCTGTGCTCGGTGAGCAGCGAGACGCTGCGGCGGGTCGGCGTGCTCGACGGCAGCGCGGTGGTCCCGACCGGAGGCGTGGTGACCCGGGACGAGGCAGGTGAGCCCACCGGCCTGCTGGAGGAGCAGGCGCAGAACCTCGTGGTGTCCCTCGTGACGCCCTACGCGTTGGACGACCTGTCTGCCGCAATCTCCCGGGCGTCCCGGCGGTTCGCCGCGGAGGGACTCACCCACGTCACCGAGGCCGGGATCGGCGCGGGCTGGCTCGGCAAGAGTCCGCTGGAGCTGGCTGCCTACCAGTCCGCGCTCCGGCGCGGCGAGCTCGAGGTGCGCGTCCAGCTGATGCCCACGGTGGACGCCGTGCACCCGCTGCGGGGCCATGCCGACGACCCGATGCGGCTGGGACTCGATCTCGGCATCACGTCCGGGTTCGGTGACGACCGACTGCGTCTGGGGCCGGTGAAGATGTGGTTGGACGGGTCGCTGCTCGGCCGCACCGCGGCCATGCACGAGCCGTTCTGCCACCACGACCACGGCAGCGGCTACTTCCAGGACGACCCCGACACCATGCACCGGGCGCTGGTGGACGCGCACCTGGGCGGGTGGCGGGTGGCCGCACATGCCATCGGGGATCGCGCGGTCGACCTCGCGCTCGATGCCTACACCGAGGCACAGCAACGGCTTCCGCGCCCCGATGCCCGCCACCGGATCGAGCACGCCGGCGTCACCAGCCCCGAGCAGGTATCCCGGATGGCGAGCCTCGGTGTCGTTCCCCTGCCGCAGATGCGGTTCCTGCACGAGTTCGGGGACGTGATGGCGAGGTTGATGGGTCCCGAGCGCGCCGACCGGCTCTATCGACACGCCTCCTTCCTGCGCGCCGGCCTGCGCGTGCCGGGCAGCTCCGACCGACCGGTGGCCGACGGTCGGCCGCTCGCCGGGATCGAGTCGATGGTGCTGCGTACCACCGGCGACGGCACCGTCATCGGCCCGGACGAGCGGGTCGACGTGATGACCGCGCTGCGCGCCTACACGGTCGACACGGCCTGGGTGGCGGGGGAGGAGGGGCAGCGCGGGACGCTGTCACCCGGTCGGCTCGCCGACCTGGTCGTCCTCGGGGACGACATCACCGCGATCGAGCCCGAGCGGATCGCCGCCACCGAGGTGGTGGCGACGGTCCTCGGTGGTCAGTTCACCCACGGCGCAGAAAGATTGGGCACAGACACCTCGACAAGGAAGGGCATGAGATGAGCTCCGAGGTCCAGATCGACAATCCGGACGTCCGGGTCACCCGCTGGACCCTCACCCAGGGTGAGGAGACCGGCCCGCACCGGCACGAGTACGACTATGTCGTGGTGCCGCTGGTGACCGCGCGGATGCAGGTGCGGTTCCCGGACGGCACGGAGATGACCACCGAGCTGGTGCCGGGCGCCTCCTACCACCGGGAGGCCGGCGCCGAGCACAACGTGCGCAACGACGAGGCCGCCGTGGTCGACTTCGTCGAGGTCGAGATCGTTCGTCCCAGGACCACCTGACGTCCCTCTCTCCCCGTCCTCCTCAGTGCCCGAGCAGCCGCCAGAAGGTCGAGGCGGCGCGGGAGGGGCGGCCGAGCAGGCGCTCGCTGCGGTCGGCGGTCGCGAACAGCACCGTGCCCGCGTTGACGCCGAGCCAGCGCAACGGCTCCGGCTCCCACGACCGGCTGGTGCGGCCGACGATCGGCAACGAGGTCAGCTCCGACTCGATGCCGGTGAGCAGGTGCGCGAGGGTCCGCCCGGCCAGCGCCGCGGTGGCCACACCGTCACCGACGTAGCCGCCGGCGTGGGCGAGTCCGGTCGCGCGGTCCAGCGCCACCGACGGGTACCAGTCGCGCGGGATGCCCAGGTTGCCGCCCCACGCGTGCGTGAACGGGACGGCGGCGAGAGCAGGAAACAGGTCGCGCAGGATCCGCCGCAGCATGCCGTGCACCCGACGGTCGCGGTCGAACTCCGGCTCGATCCTCGAACCGAAGTGGTAGGGCGCGCCGCGCCCACCGAACGCGAGCCGCCCGTCCGCCGTGCGCTGCCCGTAGATCCGCAGGTGCCGCTTGTCCGAGAAGGTGGGTCGACCGGACAGACCGATCTCCTCCCAGACCGGGTCCGGCAGGGGAGCGGTGGCCACCATGAGCGAGTACATCGGCACGAGGGCTCGATGGAGCCCGGGCAACCGCGGGGTGTAGCCCTCGGTGGCGCGCACGATGTGCCGGGCGCGGACGGTGCCCCGGTCGGTCTCGACCACGTGCGGCGCGATGCGGGTGGCCGTGGTCTGCTCGTGGATCCGCACCCCACGGCCCTCGACGACGCGGGCCAGCCCACGCACCAGCTTCGCCGGGTGGACGACGGCGCAGTGCGGGGTGAAGGTGCCGCCCAGGACGTCGCTCATCCGCACTCGCTCATCGACCTCGTCCGCCCCCCACAGCTGCAGCTGGTGGGGCAACCCCCATGCGGCCCAGCCCCGGACTTCGGCGCGGGCCCGGGCCAGCTGGGCCTTGTTGCGTGCTGCGGAGACGTATCCGCCCCGCAGGTAGTCGCAGTCGATGCCCTCGCGGGCGGCGACGTCCCCGACCCACGCGACGGTGTCGTTCATGGCGCGTTGCATGGTGACCGCGCCGCTGCGGCCCGCGTCCTTCGCGATCCGTCGCATCGTGGCGGGAAAGATCGCCGAGCACCAACCCCCGTTGCGGCCGGACGCCCCGAATCCGGCGACCTCCTGCTCGAGCACGACCACGTCGAGGGAGGGGTCCAACTCGGTCAACCAGTAGGCCGTCCACAGCCCGGTGAAGCCGGCGCCGACCACGGCGACGTCGGTCTCGACGTCGCCGGTCAGCGCCGGCCGGGCGCGCCAGTCGTCTCCCGCGGTGTCGTGCCAGAGGCTCAGGCCGCGGTAGCCCGCCGCTTGCTCCTGCACCGGCCCGCCTCAGCGGGCAGCGTGAGGCCGACGGTTCACCGGTCGGCCCACGGCTTGAGCGGGTAGATCATCTCCGACTTGCTCGCGTCCTGCGGGTCCACGGCGACCACCTTGCCGTCCTGGATCTGCACCAGGATCGGGGACAAGGCGGTGTTGTCGTGGAAGTGGTCGCCGTCCTGGGCGAACTTGATCTGGCCGTAGA
>CAYRLV010000124.1:0-9822 GCA_964425155.1 uncultured Ornithinicoccus sp.
CGATCATGAGCCGGTCCTCCACGCTCAGCATCACGATCACCTTCCTGGACTCGGGCTGTGGCCGTCCCAGGAACGCTAACCATCCGCGTGGACCTTGGCCACCCAGTTTGGCCGGCACCGCGGACACTCGATGGCTCGGCGTCCAAGCGAGGGTGAGGTCTCGCCCCGACAACTCAGCGAGAGCGCGCGCCGAGGGCCGATCCGCCTGCAGTCTCTTGCCGTTGGGCCCCCGATACCAAGGTCACCCACCTCACGACGCTCTGTCGCACCACATCCGCACCGCGCCGTATGCGACGGCATAGCGATGGCCCAATCCTCCGGCCACATCCGCCCGACCGACCGTTCCAAACCCACGAAACACCTTGGCCAGATCCGCATCCCCGGCGCCACCACCGACCACGACGATCGGTCGGCCAGCATCCCATCCGGAGGACTTCCCACGGGTCACGCTCGCGCCCCTCCCCAGCACCAAGCGTTTGAGCGTGAGCCGCCAACTGCGCCACTCGTCCAAGGTCAGGTCTCCCGGGAGTGGCAGTGGGCCAGAGGGCGCCAGCACGCAGACCCGGCCAACTCGGTCACCAGGAATTGGCCGATCCACGAACCTCCGCCTGAGGTCTTCGTCCACGATCAGCTGCGGACCGTCGACCAACACACCAGGTCCTCGCTTGGCCAGCTCGGCAAGGCCCCACGGCACTCCGTGCGCGTGCGAAACTGCTCGGGAGATCATCTGCCCGGCCCCGACCAAGACGCGGGTCGATTCACCGGTCGACACCTCGATGCTTCCTGCACCGAGGTCCATGACCAGAGCATCGCTCGGACAGCCTGGCGTGCTGAGGGCCCCGACTCTGCCCGCCTCCCACTCATCACCCACCATGTCGACGGGGACCTCGAGCTCATCCGCCAAGGTACGAGCCTGTTCATCACGGCGATCGTCACCGCCTTCTCGCTCCAGTCGCGCGGTAAGGACCGCGTCTCGCCGGACCGAGCCGCGTCTGACCCCTGCTCCGTCGGCCACCTCGGCCAGGTCCAGAGCGAACGTGTGCTCCGGGACGCTCGTCGATCCCGGCCGCAGGAGCGAGCCCGACCCGACCGAAGGACGGTCGGACCGGCGGGATTCAGACGACGTGACCAAGCCGACGGCGGCGTACGCCCCGTCTGACACGTCAGCCCCCAGCGCCTGTGCACTCTGCAGATCCTGCTCCCGCAGGTGGAAGACCGACGCCAGCCAGTACGGGTCGCACAGTCTGGTGAGCCCGGATCCGTCCGACCGCGCTTCCAGAGCCACCCGCGACATCGTCATCACGACATCCTGTGGTGCCTGATCAACGATCGGCAGCGATGCTGCGACGCGGTTCCCGACCAGCACGGCCTCGTCTCGTTCGATCAGCACTCCCACGACCCGCCGGCGTTGCCCCAAAGCCCGGTTGATCAGCTCGGCCGCTCGCTCGAAGGGTGTGTCCAATCCCACGACCGCCACGACGTCATCGGGGCAACCACGGTCGAGGTGCTCGACGGGCACCGGACGCCCCGCAGCTGCCGCCGAACCTGCGCCGGTGGGTGAGCCCCGGGTGATGATGCGCAGGGGACCGTGGTCGATGTGGCTCGCACGCGAGGTGGTGCTGAACATCTCGACAGCGGCCATCGGCACCGTGACCGCCTGGTCCAAGCGCAGGCCCCGACGGTCCGCCGCCCGGCGCGCCAGTCGAGCGGCGCCCTTCAACGACCTGATCTTTCCCTTGGACCCCCACGTCGGTCCGTTCAGGCTGTCGACCAGTTCGAGACCCCCGTGGTGAAGCCGCGCCAGGACGACCTCCGTGGTGGAGTTGCCCACGTCGATGCCCGCGACGACAAACTCAGCCAAGGTCGCACTTCTCGTAGGCTTCGGCAGCCTCGCGAACCAACGCCGCGCAACGCGGCATACCCGCGTCCTCGAGTCTCGACGCCGTCGCAAGAAGGTCGGTAGAGGATGAACGGCCGGGGCGAAGAGCCTCGTAGAGCTTCAAGACCTCGTCGTCCGGCATCGTGGTCAGCTCTGCTGCCCGACGAAAGTTCTCTGCCAATCGCGAGTTGCCGTGCTCGGCGGCAACCGTCGCCTGGCGCTCGAGTGCTTCAACACTGATCGCGAAGTCACTCATCTCGAGGCTGCCGTCTGCGATCCGCCTCAGATCCGCGACCGGAGAGATTCCCTGCTCCGCCCCTCGGTCAGCCTCTCGAGCGGTCATGACGAGCTCGCCTGCCTCGTCACCACGTCCAACTGCTCAGGGCCACGCTCTCGAGACACACACGATGCCTCGACCGCGGTCATCGAGACCACCCGAGCGTGGTAGCGCGCTTCGATCGCCTCGTCCGTGTACGCGTTGCGCACGGGAGCGGGTACGGCGCCCTTGGCGTAGCGACCGGCATTGGTGCCCATGAGGCGGTACATCTCCTTGCTGATCAGTGGGGCCATGCTGAAGAGCTCCAAATTGGACAGCGGAGAGAGGTCTCGCCGATGGATCAAGGCGGTTCCCTTCGCCTGGAGCCCGATGCCTACTCCGGAGCCGGACAGTCGCGCTGCCGCGAGTCCGATCGCGCCGAGGTCAACCGAAGAGGAGAAGCGGACAACCCGGGCCCGGCATCCCTCCTCCTCGAGCCCGGCCGACAGCTCGATGAGAATGTCGAACACCGACAGACCGGACAACGCCACGAAGAGCTCTCTCCCGAACGCAGGCGAGACACCGATCACGACGTCCCGTGGGTCACTGGATGCGCCCGCTGCCCCTGCGCTCACCAGCTCATGACCACCGACCTGCGCACCGGCCTGGTCGGCCAGCAAGTCGGCGACCGACTTGGCTTGGCGCACCGCGTTGATCTCAGACCACCTCTGCGGTCCCGGCCGATAACCGGTGCCTGGGCCGGCGTAGTCGTTCGGGTCGGTCACCAGGGACAACACGTTCATCGCCTGGTCGAAGATGGCGGAGGTCTGCAGGTGGTCGCCGACCTTTCTGGCTGCCAACATGCCGATCAGACGCTGCGCGAGCACGTCGTACCCCAGGGAATCCAAGGACTGCACGACGTCGACCGCGCTGATGCCGAGGTCGAGGATCAGTCGGGACGCTGCCCCGACCGCGAACTCGTCCAAGTCCTCGATGTCCTTCGATCCCTCGGCGAAGATCGCCGACTGCTGATGTTGGTCAGTGAACTCCGCCAGTCCGAGGTCGCAGAACACCGCCGCCGTCGCCTTGACGGCGGCACGACGCAACTCAATCACCGTCGACTCATCAGCGCTCCTAAGACCACCGTCGATGCCCCAGTCGCGCTGCATGATCAGATAGTCGTCAATGTCATTGGCATTCCAGTTGGAGGGCCCGAACATGTTGTCATATTTGGGAATGGAGCCAAACCCAGAGCAGATGAAGTCCGAGCCAGCCAAGAAGAGGGGGAGGGTTCGGCTGGTACGGCGGACGTCCGATTCTGACATGAGGGCGTCATTGCCGCTACACGACTCCAGACCCCGAAGCATCACCATGAGATTCTCACTCAACAGTTCGCGGACGCCACGGGGAACAGAGGCCGCCACACTCGCTCCATCGATTCCCCCGTTCTGCACTCCTTGCGTTCCCAGGGCGTGCGCGAGAACGACGCAACGAGCTTCCAGATAGTTCATGGAGCACCCCTCGGCGTCACCCATGAGCACCTCGGCACCGGCGCCGCTCGAAACACGCATCTTCACCCCCCGTGACGCGTAAGCCGAGACCAGGAGAGCCTTGGACCAGGGTGTGTCATCCCCGTCGACGAATACTCCCTGCGTTCCGTAGATGCTCACTGTCTCCGCATACGACACCAGCCCTTTCATGCCGAGCTGAAGCTCCTGGGCCTCCTCCACCGAACACTGAGTCAGCGCGCCAGGGGCGCCAACCTGCGAACCGATGAGCAGGGCGACCGCGACCGCCGGAGCGTCAGCCAACACGGGAACGGTCGCCTCCAGCTCGCGGAAGCCGAACGCCACCGCAGTGGCGGCGTCCGCCGCGATCAGCAGCGGGTCGTCCAGTCGATTGGTCACGTGCGCCTGGTTGGACGGCGTTCGGCGGGCGCGCATCTTGGCTATCGCCATCTGCATCTCCACCGGCTCCAAGAGGGACACGACACGAGACATCTTCGCCGGCGTCATGCCCGACGACAGACGTACGAGCTCTGTCCGGGAGACGGATGGATCAACAAGCAATCGCGCGAGCAGTTCGTCCGGCATCGCCATGACTTCGGGGCCGACGTCTAGCGCGACGCCATGGCGCGCGATGAAATGGTCAATGATGTCGAAGTCGTCAGCGCACTTGCCGTCCATCCGGACGATCTTGCCGGCGCGAATCACGAGCTCCGGCACGGGGTCGTTACGTGAGGACATGGCCACCAGCCCTCGGGCTTCGTCCTCCACTGACAGGCCGTCCAGATTGATTGGCTGGGCGTCCATCAACGTGAACCGACCGGATCGGGTCGGCGCTTCGTCGTGCACGTCTGGTCTCTGATGAGCAGACTCGTGCTGTGCCGCAGTCATTTCGAATCAGCTGTCCCTTCCGCCCCGCCCGCGTTGAACCGCAACTGTCGGTCCAGGCTCCTACCCTGACGGCCACGCAGCAGCACCAGCAGCCCCAGCATGAGCATCAAGACGGTCGAGGCCACCAAGACCGTGGCGATGGCGTTCACTGAGGGGCTGACTCCGCGCCGTATCGAGGAGAACAGCAGGACAGGCAACGTGGTCGCCTCTCCGCGGGTAAAGAAGGCAATGATGAAGTCGTCCCAGGCGAAGGTGGTGGCGAGGATGAAGGCACCGGCCATCGCCGACCTCAACTGCGGAAGGGTCACCTGCCACAAGGTACCCAATCGTGACGCTCCCAGGTCCGAGCTCGCCTGCTGCAGAGCTGGATCCAATTGGTTGAACCGGGCCCGCACGATGACCATCGTCAGCGCGACACCGAAGACCGAGTCCCCCGCGATGACGCTGAGTCTTCCGAGACCGAGCTGCGGCGCGGTGTCCCCGGGCCACAGGTAGGCGAGCCAGGGGTTGGCCCAGTCCGAGAAGAGAACGAATCCCAGCAGCAGTGAGATGCCAAGAACCAACGCCGGTACGATGACCGCTACGTAACCCAGGAACTCGACCAGTCGGCGCCACCTGGGTCGTAGTCCGCTGACGCCCAGCGCTCCGGCCGTGCCGAGCACGACCGACAACGCGCCGGCCGAGAACGCGATCTGTAGGCTGTTGCGCAAGGCGTCGAGCACGACCGGGTCGGTCCAGGCCTCTTGGAACCACCGCAGCGAGAATCCCTCGAACTGGGTAGCGCTCTCCCCGGAGTTGAAGCTGAAGACCACCACCACGACGAGTGGTCCGAGCATGAACACGTACAGGGCCGCTGCGAACACTCGGAGCGCCATCGTGGACAGGTCCAGGCGCTTGATCACAGCATCCCTCCTTCATTGCTCGGGACGCCCCGCGTGAGCCGCCGATCGAGGACCGAGTACCCGACCACCACGACACACATCAGCAGAATGAACGTTGCCGACACGGCGGCCCCCAAGGGCCAGTTTCGAGACTGAAGGAACAGGTCCACCAAGGTGTTGCCGAGGAAGTACGTGCGCCCCCCACCCAGGAGCACCGGGATCAGGTACTCCCCCATGACTGGTATGGACACCAACAGGCAACCGCTCAGGATGCCCGGCGCCGACAAGGGCAGGGTGACTTGGGTAAAGGTCCTCCAGCGCGTGGCACCCAGGTCTTTCGAGGCGTTCCTCAGGCCGACGTCGATCTTCTCGAGGGTGACGTAGATCGGCAGGAGCATCAACGGAAGGTAGTTGTACGCGATGCCAACAACCATCGCGAATCCCGTGTTCAGCAGTCGGAGGTCGTTGTCGAAGCCGAGTGCCTCCAGCCAGTGCGGGATGCCCGAGTTGCCCAGCAGAAAGATCATGGCATAGGTGCGGATCAGCATGCTGGTCCAGAAGGGGACGATGATCAACCCCAGCAGTAGGGTCTTACCGCGGCGGACCTTGGTGGCCAGCAGGTAAGCCACCGGATAAGCAACCACGAAGGTCACCAGAGTCCCGATGGCGCTGTACTTCACGGTGTTGAAGACTGCATCCGCCCTCGTACCCACCTCGCGGTAGCTCTCAACCGTCAACGCTGGCTCGAAGCCACCAGTAGCGCTGCGCGCACCCACCGACACGAAGAACAAGACGCCCAGGGGCACGAGCAGGAAGACCGCGAACCACAGCATCGCCGGTATCGCGAACAGACGCGTCATGGTGCGCTCGCTGAGACCCTTGTCGCCGCGCAAGGTCGTCCCCCTGACAGGAGCTACGCCGATTTGATGCGTGCCCACGTCTCCGCCCTGATCTTGCTGTTGTACGTCTCGGCGTCCGCGAACGACAGCGGAGCAACGGTCGCGTCGTCAGGATAGATGACCGGATTCTCCCGCACTTCCTTACTCACCAGCTTGTTGACGGCGGGGTTGGCGTTCGCATAGAGGCAGAAGTCGATGTCCTTGGCTGCGATCTCTGGACGGTGGATGAACTCCATGAACTTGTAGGCACCGACCTTGTTGGGCGCATCGGCCGCGATTGACCAGTTGTCGCTCCAGATCTCTCCGCCATCCTTGGCGATGTCGTACTCGAACTTCGGGTTGTCCCGAACCACCTGCACTCCGTCCCCGGTCCAGGCGATCGAAAGCCAGGTGTCCCCGTTGCGGAGGCCGGGTTGGATGTCACTGGAGATGGCGAACAGCTTCGATTTGATGGACTTGAGAAAGGTCTCCACCTTCTTCATGCTCGCTCGATCGCGAGCGTTGAAGTCCATCCCCAGGGCAACAGCAGTCGAGCCGATCGACGAGATCTGGTGATCGACGATCACCGCTCTTCGATCCAGTGAGGGTGCGACATCGAAGAACTCCTTCCACGTCTTGGGCCTTGAACCCAGCTCCGGGCTGGAGATCATTCCGGTCGTGCCCCAGTGCTTGGGGATCGTGTACTTGTTCCCCGGATCGAATGCCTGATCCACGATCGCCTTGTTCCACGAGCTGAGGTCCACCCCGATCTTCGCGTGATCCAACGGCGCGATCAGCTTGGACTCGATCCACCCAGGGATGGCGTACTGACTCGGGACCGGGATGTCGATGCCGGAGTTCCCGGCTCGCAGGAGTGCCTCCATCTCCTCGGTCGACCCGAAGACGCGCACGTTCACATGGATGCCCGTCTCGTCCTCGAACTGCTTGAGCAACTTGGGGTCGTCGTAGTTCGGCCACGTGGCCAGAGTGACGATCTTCCCGCCCTTACTGCCGCCTGCGCCGTCTGCGGTCTTCGTGGACGTCGACGCGTTGTCAGGGGGAGCGCAGGACACCGCTGCGCCGACGCCAGCCATCACCGAGCCGTATCCGAGGATCTTGAGCAGGTCACGTCGTGACATGCCGTGTCGCGGAGCCATCACAGATTCTCCTCTTTAGAAATGGTTGTGCAGTCCTCTATCACGCGGGCCCACTGGTGCTGCCAGCCGACGACGATCCGGTCGCCCGTACCAGGAATCTCGCCGACTCCGCCGGGAGGCAGTGGCCTGCGCACCAAGATCGACCCCGCCTCCTGGGTGTCAAGGCGAAGATCGATCTGGTCACCGTGGAAGTCCACCTTCTGGACCTGCCCGCTGAGCTCGACGTCCACGTCCGGCGCTGACGCAGTCATGATCTGGATGCGCTCGGGCCGCAGGCCGATACAGACACTCTGGCCAGGCGAGAGCCGGGCCGTCGGGACTCCTGCGACCTCGCGGCCAGCGGTCGAAACCCAGGTCAAGTCGGACTCGGAGCGCGAGACCTGCCCCTGGATGTAGTTGATCGACCCGATGAAACTCCCCACCCAGGTGTTTGCTGGCCTGTCGTAGACATCCACCGGTGCGGCGTCCTGCACGATACGCCCCTCGTTCATCACCGCGATGCGGTCCGCCATGTACAAGGCTTCGCTCTGGTCGTGTGTCACGAAAACGAAGGTGATGCCCAGGCTCTGTTGGAGGAACTTCAGCTCACCCTGCATCTCTCGACGCAGCTTGGCGTCAAGCGCTGACAACGATTCGTCCAGAAGCAGCACCTCCGGCTCGGCCACGAGTGCACGGGCCAGAGCAACGCGTTGCTGCTGACCACCGCTGAGCTCCCAGGGGTTCCGGTCCTTGAGGTGTCCCATGCGTACAAGCTCGAGCGCCTCCTCCACCCGTCGGCCGATCTCCGCCTTCTCGGGTCGTGGGCGACGCTGCCTCAGGGCATAGCCGACGTTCTTGGACACACTCATGTGCGGAAACAGCGCGTACTGCTGGAAGACGGTGTTGATGGGGCGCCGGAAGGGTGGCACGCTCGTCAACTCCCGCTCCCCCAGGTGCACCTCGCCCGCGGTCGGCTGTTCCAGACCCGCCAAGATCTTCAGGAGAGTGGTCTTCCCGCAACCAGAGGGTCCTAGCAAGGCGTAGAACGTCCCCGGCTCTAGCTGGAAGTGGACGTCATCGAGCGCTTGCGTCGTGCCGAAAACCTTGTTGATGCCTGTAGCGCGGAGCGGATGGGTCGTACGAAGGTCGGCGGACACCGTCGTCAACGGCACAGCCCCGCCTGGCCGCGAACCACCCCCGTCGGTTTTCGACACCGACTGCCAGACTCGGCCGGCGAGCGGTTGCGTCGGACCCGGTGGCGCATCCGTCAGTCGGCGGTTCACGATGCTGGACTCCTCTGCGCTGGCACCATTCCTGACGTCCACCGAGGGCGACACTCTGATACCTCGGGGCCGGCGTGTTGCGGTTCACACTGGCCCCATCAGAGCGGCTGAACCAGAGGCAAACTGTCACCAATTCCTGACAATCTGCATACACTGTGTAAGCATGCTGCCAACGATTCGAACCGTGCTGGAATCACCTCCCGCACAACGCGGAAACCCGGTCGTCGTGAGCGGTGAAACGCAGCTCGACCGAGCTGTTCGATGGGTTCACATCAGTGACCTTTCAGATCTCGAGGGGCTTCTCGAAGGAGGCGAACTGATTCTCAGCACCGGCGCAGACCTGCGACGTTCGGATCAGCGAGCAATTGCCTATCTCAAGCACCTGTTGAGTCTGGACGTCAGCGGTTTGGCGGTGGAGCGGGGAACGGGTTTCAACGGACCCTCGGACGCCGCCACTGCCTACGCCGACGCTGTGTCTCTTCCACTCATTGTCTTTCGCAGCCAAGTCCGCTTCCGTGATATCACCGAATTCGTGCATCGGAGAATCGTGGCGGAGCACTACGAGGACCTCGAGTTCGCCCAACGGGTCCATGGTGAGATGACCGCGCTCAGCCTCGGCGGAGCGAGCGCGCAGGAGATCGTCTCACGCGCTGCCGAGCTGAGTCGGCGCACCATCGTCCTCGAGCGCATCTCGCGGCACGTGGTCGTCTATGCCAATTATGGCTCGTACTCGCCCGACCTGCTCAACGCCTGGGTGGAGCGCTCCCGCAGAGCCCCGATTCTCGAGGGCAGTGGAGTCACTGGAGACGAGGGCTGGCTCACCACCCCGGTCGGCGCCCACGGCCAAGAGTGGGGTCGGCTGGTCATGCCGAGTCCTCCGTCGAGCCATCAGCGGATGGTCATGCTGCTTGAACGGGCCGCTCAGGCACTGGAACTCGGCCGCATGGTGGAACGGGAGCAAGTAGGCCTGCAGTATCAAGCTCAGCGGTCACTTCTCATTCAGTTACAGTCAAGGGGAAGCCTGCTCACCGAAGACGAAGCACTCTCGCGTGCCGCAGCGCTCGGCCTGGAGCTTGGGGCGCATTACCTGCCGATCGTCGTGCACATCCAGGC
>CAYRLV010000125.1:0-6740 GCA_964425155.1 uncultured Ornithinicoccus sp.
CGTTCCACAGCCGCGCCTCGAGGTGGCTCTCCATCTTGGGCAGGTAGAAGTAGGGCCCGCGTCCCGCGTCGAGTTGCCGCTGCGCGCAGTGGAACAGGTAGAGGCCGAAGTCCACCAGGCCACCGGACATCGGGCGTCCGTCGACCAGGATGTGCTTCTCGGGCAGGTGCCAGCCCCGCGGGCGGGCCACGATGGTCGCCAGCTCCTCGCCCAACGCATAGCTCTTGCCCTCGTCGCTGGTGAAGTCGATCGTGCGGTCGAGGGCGTCGCGCAGGTTGCGCTGCCCGTCGATCACGTTGCGCCACATGGGAGTCGACGCATCCTCGAAGTCGGCCAGCCAGACCTTCGCACCCGAGTTGAGCGCGTTGATCGTCATCTTGCGGTCGGTCGGGCCGGTGATCTCCACCCGCCGGTCCACCAGGCCCGGCGCCGCAGGAGCGACCTGCCACGATCCCTCGCGCACGTCCCGGGTCTCGGGCAGGAAGTCGAGCGTGCCTCCGGCGGCCAGCTCCGCATACCGGCGCTCGCGCGCCGCGAGCAGGTCCTGGCGGCGCTGCTCGAAGGTGCGGTGCAGGTCGGCGAGCAGCTCCAGCGCCTCCGGCGTGAGGATCTCGCGGTCCTGCGCGGTCAGCTCGACGGTGACGTCGACACCGGGAACATCAGCCATGCGGTCCACCCAAGTTTCGTATCGTGGAAACTAGTTTCCTCTTGACAGCAAACCCTAGAGGGTGGTGGGGGTGCCGTCAACGGCCGGCCGGCCCGCGGAGGACCGCCGCCGCTCAGGAGTTGGCGGCGATGTGCTCGATCAGACCGGTGGTCGACACCGAGGGGGTGCGTGGCAGGTAGACGACCTCGCAGAGGTCGCTGACGAAGTCGAACTTGCCCTTCCAGTCATCCCCCATGACCAGCACGTCCGCGTGGTAGCGCTCGATGTACTCGCGCTTCTGCTCGAGGCTCTCCTCCACGAACACCTCGTCGACGACGCGCAGCGCTCCGACGATCTCCAGCCGCTCCTCCTGCGAGAACACGGGGGCGCGGTTCTTCTTCTTCAGGTTGAGGGCGTCGGCGGACACGCCGACCACGAGCCGGTCGCCCAGCTCGGCGGAACGCTGCAGGACCCGGACGTGGCCGACGTGGAGCACGTCGAACGTGCCGAAGGTGATGACAGTGCGCTCGGTCATGAGCTCGACTCTAGCGACCCGCGGGTCGCTGGCCGCCGCTCGCGTCCGCCCCTTGTCCCTCGTTGCCGTCCGGCGCCACCCCTCGGCGGATCCGGGCTCAGTCCGTGATCGCGCGCCGGGCCACGAACCGGAACCGGTCGCCCCGGAACGCGGACCGGGTCAGCTCGACCACGGCACCGTCCGCACCCCGCGCGACCCGGCGAACCAGCAGCAGCGGCGCCCCGACCTCGAGCTCGAGCAGTCGGCTCTGGACCGGGTCGGCCAGGCCGGTCTCCACGGTGTCCTCGACCTCGATGATCCGCAGGCCGTAGGCCTCCTGCAGCGTGCGGTAGAGCGAGCCGCGCCGCTCCAGCTGCTGGCGCAGCCGCGGGAGCCGGGTGGGCAGCAGGGCGATCTCGAGCGCGAGTGGGTCGCCGTCCAGGAAGCGGATGCGCTCCAGCCGGGTCACGCGCTCCCCCGCCCGCCGTCCCACCAGGAGGGCGTCCTCCTCGTCCAGCGGCACCTGCGTGCAGGACAGCACCCGTGAGGCGGTCTGCCGGCCCTGCGCCGCCGCGTCCTCGGAGAAGGAGGTGAGCTGCCGGACGACGCTGAGCTTGGGCGGGGCGACGAAGGTGCCCTTGCCCTGGGTGCGCTCCAGCCGCCCCTCAGCGACCAGCTCGGCGAGCGCCTGCCGCACCGTGGTGCGCGACGTGTCGAACTGCAGCGCCAGGGCGCGCTCGGTGGGCACCGGCGCCCCGACCTCGGCGCCGTCGATCATCCGGAGGACCCCTTCCTTGACCCGGTAGTACTTCGGGGCGGTCGCGGCGCCGGCAGGAGTCATGCGGGGACCCCGCGAAGTGTCGGAGCGCAGCGGAGCGCTTCGTGGGGTGCTGTCATGCCGGGACCATAACCCTTGACACCTCGATTGGTCTATGCCAATCTGCGCAACGTCGCTCCTATTGGTCTATACCAATGGAGCTCCTGCTCGCCACGACCACCAGGAGGCACCGTGACCGCACCCGAGGACCCTGAGCCGGGCGCCCGCATGGCGGCCGAGATCGCCTCTCAACCGGAGACACTCGCCCGCCTCCTCGACCATGGGCTGGACGGGATCCGAGCCGTCGCCGAGCGGCTGCGCAGCGCCGGGGTGCACACCGTGGTCCTCGCCGCCCGGGGCAGCAGCGACCACGCGGCCCTCTACGCGAAGTACCTCATCGAGATCTCGCTGGGTCTGCCCGCCGCTCTCGCCTCACCGTCGGCGCTCACCGTGTATGGCGCGCGCCCCACCCTGTCGGGCGTGGCCTGGCTCGCCGTCAGCCAGTCGGGCGGCTCCCCCGATCTGGTCGAATCCACCGCGACCGCAAGGGAATGCGGCGCTCTGACCGTCGCCGTCACCAACGCTCCGGGCTCACCCCTGACGAAGGCCGCGGAGCTGCACGTGGACATCCTGGCCGGCGCGGAGCAGGCGGTGGCCGCCACCAAGACCTACACCTCCCAGCTGCTCGCGCTCTGGCTGCTGGTCGACGCCTGGCGCGGCGGCGACGCGAGCCCGGCGCGGTCGCTCCCGGACACCGCGGGCAACATCCTCGACACCGTCGACGTCAGCGCCGTGGCCGACCACTACCGGTTCGTCGACCGGCTGGTCACCACCGCGCGCGGCTACTCCTATGCCACCGCCCGTGAGGCCGCGCTCAAGCTGATGGAGACGAGTTACCTTTCGGCGCACGCGTTCTCGGCCGCGGACCTGTTGCACGGGCCGTTCGCGATGATCGACGTCGACCGCCCGGTGCTCGTCATCGCGTCCGGTGGCCGCTCCGGTGAGGCCGTCGGGCCGGTGCTCGAGCGGCTCGCCGACCGCTCGGCCGACGTCTGCCTCGTGGGTGACCCGGCCCTGGCCCGCCCCGGAGCCCGGGTCATCCCGTTGCCGACCGACGTGCCCGAGGACCTGACCCCGATCCTCGAGGTCATCCCGCTCCAGCGGCTCGCGCACGCGATGGCGGTGGCCCGGCACCACGACCCCGACGCACCGCGCGGCCTGCACAAGGTCACCGAGACATGGTGACGCGCACCGCCGGATGCCTCGCCGCCGGGCGCCTGGTCACCCCGGACACGGTCCACGCACCGGGCTGGGTCCGGTGGCGGGACGGCGTCGTCGTGGACGTGGGCGCCGGACCGGCCCCGGTCGAGCCCGACCTGCGGCTGCCGGACGCGACGGTGGTGCCCGGCTTCGTCGACACCCACGTGCACGGCGGCGGGGGCGCGAGCTTCGGACCCGACCCGGAGCAGGCGCTGACCGCGATCGACACCCACCTGCGGCACGGCACCACGACGATGGTGGCGAGCCTGGTGACCGCGACGCCGGACGAGCTGGAGCGCTCGGTGCGGTCGCTCGCCGAGCTGGTGCGTGACGGCGCCCTGGCCGGGATCCACCTCGAGGGCCCCTGGCTGAGCCCGCACCGTCGCGGCGCCCACGCCCCCGAGCTGCTGCACGCCCCCGAGCCGGAGGAGGTCGAGCGGCTGCTGCGCGCCGGGGACGGCACCGTGACCACGGTGACCGTCGCGCCGGAGCTCGACCACGGGCTGGACGCGGTGCGTCGGATCGCCGGGCACGGGGCCATCGCCGCGGTCGGTCACACCGACGCGACCTACGACACGACTCGCGCCGCGCTCGACGCCGGCGCGCGGCTGGGAACCCACCTGTTCAACGCGATGCGACCGATCCACCACCGGGAGCCGGGCCCCGCCGTGGCGCTGAGCCAGCACGGCGACGCCGTCGTCGAGGTGATCGCCGACGGGGTGCACCTGCACCCGGCGATGATCCGGGTCGCGGCGACCGGCGCGGCCCCCCTCGTCCTGGTGACGGACGCGATGGCGGCCGCCGGGCAGCCGGACGGCGACTACCGCCTCGGCGCCCTCGACGTCACGGTCAAGGACGGGCAGGCCCGGCTGCGCGAGGGCGGTTCCATCGCCGGGAGCACGCTCACCCTCGACGCCGCGGTGCGGCACACGGTCGACGTCGCCGACCTCCCCCTGCTCGACGCCGTGCGCGCGGCCACCACGACCCCCGCCGACCTGATCGGCCGCCCCGACCTGGGCCGGCTGGCTCCCGGCGCCCGCGCCGACCTGGTCGTCCTCGACGACCGGCTGCACGTCACCGGAGTGGTGCGCGAAGGGACGTGGGTCGTCGAACCTGCTCGGAGCCGGACGGAGCGCTGACGTATGGCGGGTGGTCACCCGCCATACGGACGTCGTCATCCCGGGTGGACGGGCCCGCTGGCGGCCGGCACCGCTTCGGTGGACGTGGCGGTCCCTGCCGCGTCGGCCCGACGCACGGCGAGCGCCGTCAGGAGCAGCACTCCGGCGAGCAGGACGAGCGCGGACGCGACTCCGGCATGCCCGGCCAGCCGGCCGAGCAGTGGTGTCGCCACGAGCATCGGCCCGGTCTGGGCCAGCCCGAGCAGCGACTGGAACCGCGCCAGCATGCCCGCCGGAGTCCGCTCCACGAACTGCGGGAAGAGGCGAGCCGTCGCCAGCGAGGTCCCGATCCCGACCAGCACCATGGCCGCCGCGCCGGCGACCAGGCCGTCCGTGACGGCCAGCGCGAGCGTCCCCGCCCCGGCGAGGGCGGGTCCGGCCGTCGCCGGTCGTCTCCCCGGTTTGCCCCACAGGGCGACCGTGGCGGTCACCGCGAGGCCCCCGACCGTCCACGCCGCGGCGACCAGTCCGGTGCCGCCCGCGCCCCACTCGCGGGCGTGCCCGGCCAGCGGCACGCACAGCGACACCAGCGGGAGCACCGACACGGCGAGACCGGCCACGGCCCAGAGCGTCGGGACCGCGCCGGGCACCTGCCGGACCCGGCGCGCGGCGTCGGTGACCTGCCGCCAGGCCGGCTCCCCGGAGGGGGTCGCGGGCTCCGGCTCACGCGGCGGCCGCACCCGCAGCACGACGACCAGCACCAGGACGAAGGACGCCGCATCGAGCACCGAGGTCACCGACAGTCCACCGAACGCGAGCAGGAACCCGCCGACCCCGGGCCCGGCGATCCTGGCGAGTTCCAGGCACAGGCCCACGGTGGCCATGGTGCGCGGGAGCTCCTCGTCGCTCGCGAAGAGCCGGGGGAACACCCCGGCCGCCGGGCGGCGCAGCGCGGCGAAGGTGCCGCTGAGCAGCGCCACGAGGACCAGCGCCCACAGCGGGGTCCCGAGCAAGGAGCCGGCCGCGAAGGCGAGCATCACGACCGCCATACCGGCGTCGCACAGCGCGACCACGCGGCGGATCCCGAAGCGGTCCGCGGCCGCGCCGCCGACCAGGATCAGCAGGCACAGCGGCACGGACTCGACGGTGAGGACCAGGCTCGCCGCGCCCGCTCCGTGCGCGGCCGCCACCCAGCCGAGGGCGAAGAACGTGACCGAGTCGCCGAGCACGGACAGCGCGGTCGCGCCGAGCCACCAGCGGAAGCCCGGCCGTCGTTCCCGGTGCATCAGTCGCCCTGGGCCATGGCGAGGCCGAGGAAGCCGGGTTGGTAGGGCGAGCGGACGCGCAGCGGCCGGTCGGGGCCGGCCAGCTCGATCTCGACCCGCGGGCCGAGGGCCGCCGCGAGCAGCCGGAGCACGATGGCGCTGCGGATCCGCACCGTGACCGGCTCGCCGGTGACCGTCCCCCCGACGTCCGCGGCCACCTGCCCGCCCGTCTCCCCGGCGGGGCCGACCCGGGCGCCGTGCTGGTCCAGCTCCAGTCGCACGGTCGAGCGACCGGTCTGCTCGAGGGACTCGACGAGCTCGCTCCGTGACAGCACCGCCCGCGTGGTCGCGTCGCCGACGCCGGCCAGCACGATGCGATGGGCGGGGTATGGCGTGTGCAGGCCTGCGACGCGGGTGTCACCGACGGTCAGGGTCGTGTCGGCGAGCTCGATGCTCACCTCGCCGGCGTCGTCCAGCCGGTCGGCGAGCCGGGAAGCGTCGGCACGCGCGAGGACGACCCGACCGGCACTGCTCGCCGGGCCGGCGAGGGTCCGCACGGCCATCCACCAGCGGTTGGTGGCCACGACGTCCAGCTCGCCGGCGGCCAGTTCGAGCAGCACCGAGGCGAGCGGGGACGCGGTGTCGTGGTCGGCGGCGGGCAGCACCTGCCGCAGCGCGCCGGCCAGCTCCGGCCCACGCACCGAGAGCCGGGCCGGCGTCTCCGGCGTGCGCGGCTCGCTCACCTCCGCGATGACCTCCTGCACGAGCTCCGCCCGGCGCGCTGCCGCGGCGGACTGCTCGGTGCGGAACCGTGCCAGCACGGCGACCGCGTCCTCGGGCGGCCCCTCGAGGACCTGCCGCATCGTGGCGATCGGCACCCCCGCCTCGCGGAGCCGCACCACCAACCGGGCCCGCCGCTCGAGATCGGGCGTGTAGTAGCGGTAGCCCGTCTCGTCGTCGACCTCGGCCGGGCGCAGCACACCGCACTCGTCGTAGTGCCGCAACGCGCTGGCGGACAGGCCGACGGCTCTGGCGAAGGCGCCGATCGTGAGGAGGGGCTCGGTCACCTCCTCAGTCTCGGGCTTCAGGCGACTCGAAGGTCAAGACCGCGTCAGGCGAC
>CAYRLV010000125.1:6840-9771 GCA_964425155.1 uncultured Ornithinicoccus sp.
TCAGGCGACTCGAAGGTCAAGACCGCGTCAGGCGACAGACACGGGGCGGCGGGGCGGCTTGACGTGGTTCCCGCTGGCAGGAATCGTGTCCCGGCGGCCCATCCAGAGGCACCCAAACCGACGGGGAGGACCACCCACATGACAAGCACGGAAACACCGACGATCGAGGGGGTCGCCGGCGACGATTCCCGGCTCAAACGTGATCTCGGCCCCATCAGCCTGCTGTTCACCGCGATCGGATCCATCATCGGCTCCGGCTGGCTGTTCAGCTCGCTGGACGCGGCCCAGATCGCCGGACCCAGCGCGATCCTGTCCTGGATCGTGGGCATGATCATGTTCATCCTGATCGGGCTCAGCTACTCCGAGCTCGGCGTGATGTTCCCGCACAGCGGTGGTGTGGCCCGCTATCCGCACTACGCCTTCGGCTCCTTCGCCAGCTTCTCCATGGGGTGGGTGACCTGGCTGGCCTGTGCCGCGGTCGCCGGCGTCGAGGTGCTCGCGGTGCTGACCTACTCCACCAACTTCCTCCCCTGGCTCGCCCACGAGGACACGACGCTGACTCCGGCCGGCATCGTCGTGGCCATCGCCCTGATGGCCGTGTTCGTGGTGATCAACTTCCTCGGCACCCGCTGGTTCGCACGGGTCAACAACGTGCTGGTCTGGTGGAAGCTGGCGATGATCCTCGTGGTGATCCTCGCGTTCGTCGCGGTGAGCTTCAACCTCGACCACATCACCAGCGCCGAGTTCGGTGGCTTCATGCCCTACGGCGTGCACGGCGTCTTCGAGGCCATCCCCGCGGCGGCGATCGCGTTCTCCTTCTTCGGTTTCCGTCAGGGCATCGAACTCGCCGGCGAGACCACCAACCCCAAGCGCAACGTGCCGCTGACCCTGATCGGGTCCGTCGTCATCTGCGGAATCCTCTACATCCTGCTGCAGATCGCCTTCCTCGGCGCCTCGCCGAGCGAGGCCATCAAGGCGGAGGGCTGGGCCGAGGTCGGCAAGAACTTCAGCGGCATGACCGACGTGCCCGCGCAGTTCGGTCCGCTGGCGGCGATCGCCAGCATCCTCGGTCTGACCTGGCTGGCGGTCCTCCTCTACGCCGACGCGATCATCTCTCCCGGGGACACCGGTCTGATCTACACCGGCGTCACGGCCCGCATGTCCTACGCGATGGGCCGCAACCGCAACGCCCCGAAGACCCTCTCCAAGGTCAACGACAACGGTGTGCCGTGGGTCAGCCTGATCCTCGCGTTCGTCGTCGGGTGCCTCTTCTTCCTGCCGTTCCCGAGCTGGTCGAAACTGGTCAGCATCATCACGAGCATGACCGTGTTGTCGTTCGGCAGCGGGCCGATCGTCCTGCTGACGTTGCGCAAGCAGCTGCCCGACCAGCCGCGGCCGTTCCGGCTGAAGGCTGCCTGGGTGATCGCCTCGCTGGCCCTGCTGTCCACCAACCTGATCATGTACTGGGCGGGGTGGGACCAGGTGTGGAAGATGATGATCGCCATCTTCATCGGCTACGCCCTGCTCGGTGTCTTCCAGCTGCTCGACAAGGGCCGGGCCCCGAAGATGGACTTCCGGCACGGCTACTGGGTGCTGGTCTGGTTCGCGGGCATCGCCCTGGTCAGCTACCTCGGCGGCTACCCCGGCAAGGAGGCCGGCGAGGGCAACCTCGCCCTCTGGGGCTTCAACGGCGGCGTGCTGGCGAACATCGTCCTCACCGTCGTGGTCCTCGCCGTGGCGTGGACCTGCCAGCTGCCCGGCGAGCGGGTCCGCGAGATCCTGTCCGAGTCCGACAACCCCGACTCGGTCTCGGCCGGCAGCACGGCCTGACCCACCACCCCGCAGCAGAGCGGCCCCGGGCTGGCGAGATCGCTGGCCCGGGGCCGCTCTCACACTGGTCAAGGATTCGGACCTCGGATCCCTCCGAGAGATGACAGAGCGAGGAGGCGAGTCAGCCCGGCAGGGTCCCCGTGAGTCGAACGAGCAACCGCTGGTGGAAGCCTGCGTCCGGAGAGTTCACTCGAACAACCTGTAGGACATGCTCACCTGCGATCACCCCCCAGACGATGTCCAGGAGTGGGTCTGGAACATGGCCCAGCCGCGTTCCATCGCTCGCGACGAGCAGTGCTCTCGTGTTGGCGGGGTTCGACTGCTCGGGCTCGAACCTCAACCGCTGACCGGGTACCAACCGATCCAGGCAGGCACGCTCGCCATCGGCGAGGTAGCGCACTCCGTGAACGAAGAAGGGAAGGTCCACGGCACCAGGTTCAGGTAATGGGGTCAACTCGTAGGTGTCGCCGGTCCGGCGGCCTCCGGACACGGCGAGCACTTCGAAAGGTTCCGCGTCCGGACCCAAGTCGAGTTGCTCCATTGCCCGTCGGTGATCGCGGCGATGGGATGACATGACTCGCTCACCGAAGATCTGGAACAACGTATCGCTCGTGTGCTGGCGGTCTCGAGCGAGACCGGGCAGTTCCACCGGAGCATCGTCGTAGTAGGTGAAGATGTACTGCCCATCGCGGTGGGTCAGCTCGCCGAGCGATTCATAGCGCCGCGTGGTGGGGTCTTGCCGCGTGACAAGCAGACGATCAGTCCTGGTCTTTGTCAACATTGCGCAACCTCCCTCGGTTGACCTCGACGATGCCCGAGATAAATCTAGACGCGACAACCGACAGTCGGCCGGGCGGCGCCTTCAGTATGCCAAGGTGACCGTTCGTCGTCAGCGAGGTGACCTTCTCCCGCCAGAGCTCGCCATCCCAGCGGGCCATCGCTTCATTGGCCAGTTGGAGCAGTGTCTTGCCCTTGGGCTCGAAGCTCTTGGCCAGTCCCTTGGCGCACCATGCCTCCACGTTCTGACGGGACCGGTTGGTATCGGTTAGTCCTGAACCCAGCGCGCTGCCGTGGTCGAATGTGGGAGCGAGGGACCGTCTC
>CAYRLV010000126.1:0-9729 GCA_964425155.1 uncultured Ornithinicoccus sp.
GTCCTCGGCGAGGACGTCGAGCAGTGGGGTGAGGCTCATGCGAGTGGCGCTCCTGGGGACGGCGAGGTGGACAGCACGAAAGCCCCTGTCCGACGGAATCGGCAGGGGTGCTCGGTCTAGATTACGCCTCTACACGACCAGCCTTGGTGATCCCGTCCCAGTGCGGCTTGGTGCGGTGGTCGACTGGCTGTGCTCTGGGTAGCCACAGCCGAGCAAGGCAGCACGCGACCTCTCATGTCGTAGGACGATTGGCGAATCACCTCACGCGTCCCGCCAACGTTCGTTAGCGTCAGTCCGATGGCAGCAGTCACTGAGCTCCTGTCCCGCGGTTAGACGCGGACCGCACTTGGTAAGGCTGCGCAGAGTTTAAACAGTTCGTCCTGCTGGAGTCCGCCGGTTGAGCCTGAGGGGAAGACGCGAAGTGATCGATCCGTTGATGGCGGTGACGTCATTCGGAATCGGTATCGTGGTCGGTCTCACGGGTATGGGCGGCGGGGCCCTCATGACTCCGGCACTCGTGCTGATCTTCGGCGTGCCGCCACTTGCGGCCGTATCGAGTGACCTCGTGGCCAGCGCCGTTATGAAACCCGTCGGGTCGTTTGTCCACCTGCGACATGGCACCGTGAGCCTTCACCTAGTCAAGTGGCTCGCCGTCGGCTCAGTGCCATCGGCGTTCGGCGGAGTCCTGATCGCGCGGGCGCTGGGCGATGGGAAGCAGGTGGAGGAGATCATCCAGGTCGCCTTAGGTATTGCGCTGCTCGTAGCGGCGCTGGGGCTAACCGTCCGCGCCTACTTCCGCTTGCTCGAGCGCGCGCGTCGTCGTGATGGCAAGGGTGAGGACCTCCCGAGCGGTCCACCAGTACTGCACGTTCGAGTCTTACCCACTGTGGCCGTCGGAGTCCTGGGCGGCATCGTCGTCGGCATCACCTCTGTCGGCGCCGGTTCGTTGATCATCATCGCATTGATGGGCCTCTACCCGGGTCTCAAGGCGAGCCAGCTGGTAGGCACGGATCTTGTGCAGGCCGTGCCATTGGTGCTGGCAGCGGCCCTCGGTCACTTCTTCTTCGGCGACCTCCACATGGGCGTGACCGCATCCCTCCTTCTGGGGTCGATCCCGGGAGTATGGGTGGGCGCGCACTTGTCCGCTCGCGCACCCGGCGGGCTGGTGCGCCGTGCGCTGGCCTTCATCCTCTTCGCCGCCGCGCTAAAGATGCTCCACGTGCCCACTGGTCTCATCGGAGTGGTCCTGCTTGGGGCCCTCGTCGTCGCGCCACTACTGTGGATCCAGGTCCGTCGGAGCCATGGGTTCCCGGCCTTCGCCAGCGAACGCCTGATCCACCGAAGTGAGAGAACGCAGTCGACATGAAGCCCTTCCGGCGACTGCCCGCCCGTTCGGCGGCGCCCATTCTGGTCACTGGCGTGCCTCGATCGGGCACCACATGGCTCGCGCGACTTCTGGCAAAGGCGCCAGGCACCGCGCTCGCGGGCCGGGAACCGATGAACCCCCGCGGTCGGCAGTACAAACTTGCGGGGACGTTGGACGGTTGGGCCAAGCTGGAGGAGCTCACTCCGAAACAAGCCAGGGCACTGCGCACGGCATATCGGGGATTGAACCCCTGGGTCTACAGCCGATATGGACACCGCCAATGGGCCGCTCCACTGCCCGGGATCAGGCTGATCATGAAGGACCCATTCGCCGTGCTCTCCATCCCCGCGGTCCAGCGAGTGACTGGTGCTCACCCCGTACTTCTGTTTCGTCACCCCGGTGCGGTGCTCGCCAGTTACCGACGGATGGGGTGGGAGCCTGACTTGGACGAGTTACGGCCAATCGCTGCCCACCACGCGACGCAGCATCCTCGGAGCGCCGAGGTCATGTCGGCACTCGAGAGTGCCGACATGACTTCGGCACAGGCCATGGGGCGGTTCTGGTCGGTACTGCACCAGATCGCACTCGATGACCTTCCCAGCACGAACGCGACTATCGTTGCCCACAGCGATGTAGCGGGTTACGGGCTCCACATGGGACCACGGCTCTTCCGTGCCCTCGGCCTCGAGTGGACCCAAGAATCGGCAGCAGAGTTCGGAGGAGACGGCCATGAATCGAATGGATCGATGGACCAAGGGACTGGACAACACGCCGGGTCGACCCTTCACGACTTTGATCGGCCGCCGGCAGCGGTGGCCGATGCCTGGCGTTCGAGCCTCCGCCCCGGAGAACTGAGTGAGATCGAGGACGTCGCCGCTGACGTCTTGACGCGTCTGAACGAGCTTCGGCTCCAGCGTCAGGATTGACTCGTCCGGGCCCAGGCCAAAGACGTGCACCAATTCACCCAATCGGCTGCGCCTCTCAGCGGCTGCGGCCTAGCCTTGATGTAGTCCTTCGTCGCGCCCACACCGCGGCGGTTCGCACTTGATGAGCGGGGAGTCCGATGAAGCGTAGTTGGCTGCACGGTGCCGTCGGTGTCACTGGCCTTGCGGTCATTTGCGCATTGGGGGCGTGCTCGGACGGCAACGCGTCAGCTGCAACCGAAGACGCTGGCGGCAGTCAGGCCGCGACCAGCCCGAGCAACCACGAGGGTAACGAGTCCGGCACCACTCCAGCCGACCCTGACGTTGCCTCTTCCGCTCCCACAGACAACCCAGCCCCGACGAACCAGCCCGGCAAGAAGAAGCCAGCCGAGGACGGCTCACATGGCTCCAAACACGCGGGTGACACAGGCGGAAACGGTACGGCGGATAGCAAGCCGGCGGGCGGTAATGCTCCGACGCCCAATCCGGTGCCGAGCAATCCCAAGAACCAGAAGGTGGTTCTCGCCCGCATCCCTGGAAAGAGCGCATCAACGTGCGTCGCAGTCGGTTCGCGCAAGGACGTCCGGTCCGGAAGGATCGCCATGGGCAACTTCGTCACCGCGCGAAAGCAGTACAAGGCACAAACAAAGAACGACAAACCTGTGGTTGACCTCTACGTCATCCCCCAGTCTCGCTCCATGAAGGGCGTCTCGGTGAAAATGACTCCTGTCAGCGGTGGCGTCCAGCCCAGCACCGTACGCTCGAACGAGGTGAAGGTCGCTGACGTTTGGAAGTACTACAGCGTCCACCTTGAGGTGCCCAGTTCCGGCACTTGGAAGTTGCAGGTGTCGTCCGGTGATGACAGCGGATGTTTCGAGGTGGACTTTTCGCGATGAGCGCAGCAGGGGGAGCCGGACGGGCCAGTCCGAACGCGCCGGGTGCAGCTGGCACCGGGCAGAAATCCGTGCCCAAGAGTACAGAGACGCTTGCGAGTGGCAGGACAGTACAGGTAGCAGGCGCTAGATCTGTCCGACATTTCCCCAGCGTTGGGGTCGTGCTCGCCACGCACAATCGTCCACAACTCATGCGGGAGGCCCTTCGGTCGATTCTCGGCCAGGATTACCCGGGCTCGATCGAGGTGGTCCTTGTCTTTGACCGAAGCGAACCGGATTTCACTTTGCAGCAACAGGGACCGGATCGCAGCGTGCGTGTCATCACCAACGACAGGACTCCGGGCTTGGCGGGGGCCCGTAACAGCGGCATTCTGCAACTGACAACCGAATTCGTTGCCTTCTGCGATGACGACGACACGTGGCTACCTTCCAAGCTCATCCGCCAGGTAGAACGACTGCAAGGATCGCCGGGGGCCGACTTCGTGACCACCGCGATGCTCGTCGACTGTGACGGCCATGTGACAGTCCGACGCGCACACAAGTCGCAGGTGACCATGCAGGACATGGTCCGCTCGCGCATGGCGATGCTGCACTCGTCATCGTTCGTCTTCCGGCGGTTGAGCATGGTCGAAGGCTTCGGTCTGGTCGACGAGACACTGCCCCGCAGCATGGCCGAGGATTGGGACCTGCTCCTTAGGGCGGCTCGCAAGGCGCCGATCGAGCACATTGACGATCCCCTCGTTCGCATCCTGTGGGGGACGACCTCCTACTTCAACGACGCGTGGCATGACAAAAACGAGGCTCACGCCTGGTTGCTCGAGCACCACTCTGAGATCGACCTAGACGCCAAGGGCGCCGGTCTTCTCTACGGCAAACTAGCGTATGGCAACGCTGTCCTTGGCAATAGGCGGTCGTCAGTCAAGTTCATCCGGCGGTGTCTGCAACGTAACTGGCGTGAACCCCGGGCCTACATTGCGGCAGCCGTGTGTCTGGGTCTGTCCGGCGAATGGGTGCAGCGCCAACTCAATCAACGGGGCCACGGGATCTGACTCAACCAGACATCGAACCACGCAAACACTCATAACGACCCGGTAGGGCCGAAGCGTACCGCAGCCCACCGCTTAGGGCTGGTGTCACGCCACTTTGCAGGGCAATCGGTTCTGCGCGCCGCTTCCAGAACGGCAACCGTCGTTGGCCAGGATGCACGGAGAGGCTCGTCCTCGACCGTGAGGCTCGCGCGACGGGCAGTTTGACCGGTAACCGAGGTGTTGGCATCGAACTCATCACACGCTATCGTTCCCTTGCCTGCACGGCCGGTTTGTTCACCCTGGGCAAGCCGTGCAGCGTCCGCCTAACTCCCGCTGGGGCGGGAGGCCGAGGACCCATTTCACAGGGGTGAATCGACACTGCAGGTGTCGTAGGGCACCTTTCGGCCCGAACCCGTCAGCTAACTTGGTCGGCGGTCCTAGGAAAGGATCACTCAATGACCCTCACACAGCATCGACTCTCGCATGCCCGAAAGTTGTCGTGCATCGGCTTGGCCGTGTTTGCGTGTTCCGCATCGTTGGCCTCGGAGGCCGGCGTCGCCCGTGCTGCTACCGGTGATCGCATCTATTTGGGCACTGTTGACGACAACAACCACTTGGCGCAGCAGATTGACTCCTCGCTTGCCGACCATGATTATGCACGCTTCAGCGGAAGCGTGCCGCACGCGCGCATGATTAGCGTCAAAGCTGGCGCCACTTGGAGGCAGGTTGCCAACGCTCATTCGGGCACGGCCGTCTACTCCAACATTGTGCGGTGGGCAAACACCCTCAAGGGTCGGCAAGGACCGATCTTCCTCGCCTTCCATCACGAGCCTGAGGTGCGCAGTAATAGCCGATTTGGTTCTGCCCAAGACTACAAAGCCGCCTACCGAAGGGTCGTCACCATCTTCAGGAACCACGGCGTGCACAATGTCAAGTTCACTTGGCAAATGACGGGGTGGGCTTTCCGAACAAACCAGTGGGCACGAGACGACGCTCCATAGTGGTACACAGGTGACGCGTACGTCGATAATGTTGGTGCAGATACTTACAACTGGTTCACATGCGGCGAAGGAGTGGGGCGCTGGAAGAGTCTCAGTGATCTTGTTGATCCTGTCATCAAGTTCGCAAGAGTCCATAACAAGAAGGTTTCTCTCCCTGAATTTGCCAGCAACGCCAACGGCCAACGTGGGCAATGGCTAGAGAACGCGCACAACTACCTGGCAGGTCACAAGGACATCATCACGGCCGTCTTCTACTTCAACCACCGGCCCACGAACATGTCGAACTCCGACTGCCGCTGGCCGTTGTCTACTAGTGCGGAACGATACGAGTTGAAACAAATGGCCAATGACAGAAACACCTTCCGCCCTTGGTAGATGCTCTTCGCCATTAGAGCCGTGCGGGTGCCATGCCAGGCAGAGGATGCGCCCGCACGGCGGGCTCACGCCTACGCAGCAGCAAGCCGAAACGGTGGCAAATCGGACCGAGTCACGACGGTTCTCGATAGCGCTGACCACAGATGCTCAGGTTGAAGTCGTTCGGGGTCACATGCCACGCATAGGCGACGTTCCGCGAGATCCTTGGCAATCATGCCTTGGTGGTCGTCCACATGCTCGTTATGTGCTGCTGACCGCGGGAGCAAAACGGGGCAATGCCCCGCATCTAGAGCATGGAGCGCAGTTCCAATGCCGGCATGCCCTATGACAAGGTCCGCGTCCTGGACGGCGGCGGACAGCTCCTTTGCTGGAAGACGCTCCCTACCCTGGATTCCGGTCCCAGACAGATCCGTCGCACCCGTTTGCCAAAGCACCTCCGCATCAGGCGCCGACACCTCAGGTAGGACCTTGGCGATCGCCTCGACCGCTCTGCGGAATCCGAACGTGCGCATCGTGCCTAATGTCACGACTACACGCGCCGCTGGCCTTCCGGTCGCTGGCTCTCCGGCGACGTATGCGTCAAATAGAGAGCCTTCGAAGGCCCACCGGCCGAGTGCCCAACTCCTGTATTGTGCGTAGAGTTTCGTTCGGGGGGCTCTAGCAATAACCCGCCCAGTCAGGCTTGGTCCGTCTGCGCGAGCGGCACTCTCAATGTAGTGACAGGGAAGCCCCCGCACAGATGCTATGAAGGCGAACGGCAAGGCGATACCGGAGCCAGTCGTCACCAAACGATCGAACCGCCCACCCCTGAGAATCGAGGCCGCAGCGCGCAGATTGCGCACAGCTGGCCCGTATCCTCGCGGAGGTACGTACTCGACAAACCTGACGTCTTCACCTGCCAAGAGCGAACGAGCTTGAGGGTCATCAAACGTGACCCAAGACACTGCGGCCGGAGCGGGGGTTAACCGCCGAGAGAGCCTCACGAGCTCTTCCAGATGCCCGCCAGTCGAGGCGACGAACAGGTTGCGTGCCATCACGGCTGACTCAGTTGTTCGTGCTTGGTGTGAGGGCGATGGTCCAGGCTACTGAGCGGTTGCTGGTCGCATCTGTTGTCGCAGTCAATCCGCCGTATGTACCTCCGAGAACTGGCCCATTGGAGTCCGCCACCAACTGTGAGTAGCGTCCACTACCCGTCCCGGACGCGGTGTCTCGGACAACCACGCCCCCAGGAGCGGTCCACTGCGTCGTCCCAGCAGACTTGTCAGCCCAGTAGGACACAACCCATTGACCTGCCTGCGCTGTCAGCACCGGAGACACATGCGTGTCCGTCTGGCTATCACCGCTGTTTGCCACTGCAGCAGCGTCCAAGGCCGAAGGATCCACACCAGAATAGACCGTGATACCCAAGACGCCCTTCGCATACCGCGGGAAGTCCACCCGAACCGTTGCACCGGGATCACCGCTCGCCACCGTCTTCTTCCACAACGTCGAAGCGATACCGCCATTCGTGAAGGTGTCCACCTGCGTCCAACCAGTCACACCGGACGGTCCGTCAACGTCAACTCCACTCGGCCCAGTCAACGTCAACAACATCACATCACCGACCGAAGCTGCCGACGGGACCGTCGCCTCCCGGAACAAAGCCGACCCCGTTCCCGAGTGAGCAGAACCAACGAAGCCCACCGCGTTCGCCGGAGGCGCCTCCACCGTCACCGAGTCGGACACCTCATCAGTCGCACCGTCATTGTCCGTCACCGTCAAAGAAACGGTGAAGTCACCCGCTGCGCTGTACGTGTGTGAAGGAGTCGCACCCGACGCCGTGTGACCATCACCAAAGTCCCACTCATACGACGCGATCGATCCATCCGAATCCGACGACCCCGAACCATCGAACGCACACCCCGCACCATCACACTGAGACGTGAACGACGCGACCGGCGCCTCGTTCGGCGGAACAGGACCCGCAGGTGTGAGGGCGATGGTCCAGGCTACTGAGCGGTTGCTGGTCGCATCTGTTGTCGCAGTCAATCCGCCGTATGTACCTCCGAGAACTGGCCCATTGGAGTCCGCCACCAACTGTGAGTAGCGTCCACTACCCGTCCCGGACGCGGTGTCTCGGACAACCACGCCCCCAGGAGCGGTCCACTGCGTCGTCCCAGCAGACTTGTCAGCCCAGTAGGACACAACCCATTGACCTGCCTGCGCTGTCAGCACCGGAGACACATGCGTGTCCGTCTGGCTATCACCGCTGTTTGCCACTGCAGCAGCGTCCAAGGCCGAAGGATCCACACCAGAATAGACCGTGATACCCAAGACGCCCTTCGCATACCGCGGGAAGTCCACCCGAACCGTTGCACCGGGATCACCGCTCGCCACCGTCTTCTTCCACAACGTCGAAGCGATACCGCCATTCGTGAAGGTGTCCACCTGCGTCCAACCAGTCACACCGGACGGTCCGTCAACGTCAACTCCACTCGGCCCAGTCAACGTCAACAACATCACATCACCGACCGAAGCTGCCGACGGGACCGTCGCCTCCCGGAACAAAGCCGACCCCGTTCCCGAGTGAGCAGAACCAACGAAGCCCACCGCGTTCGCCGGAGGCGCCTCCACCGTCACCGAGTCGGACACCTCATCAGTCGCACCGTCATTGTCCGTCACCGTCAAAGAAACGGTGAAGTCACCCGCTGCGCTGTACGTGTGTGAAGGAGTCGCACCCGACGCCGTGTGACCATCACCAAAGTCCCACTCATACGACGCGATCGATCCATCCGAATCCGACGACCCCGAACCATCGAACGCACACCCCGCACCATCACACTGAGACGTGAACGACGCGACCGGCGCCTCGTTCGGGAGCCCCTCCGGGGTTCCGTTGTAGAGGAACAGTGCCCGGCTGGTCCAGTCGATGCCGTCCTTGGCCGGGCCGCTGACCACGACTGGGGAGCCAC
The DNA here is from genome assembly GCA_964425155.1 of uncultured Ornithinicoccus sp. Taxonomy (GTDB): domain Bacteria; phylum Actinomycetota; class Actinomycetes; order Actinomycetales; family Dermatophilaceae; genus Segeticoccus. The sequence goes on from CAYRLV010000126.1 coordinate 8,538, forward strand.
TGACCTCACCGTCAGCGAAGTCGATCCTGTTGAGGTTCCCGTTCGAGCGTGTGACGTAGTAGAGCTCGCCGCCGGAGGTAAACATGCCACCGGCGTCGGCGAAGCTGACGCTGCTGGGCACCGCGGTGTTGGTCTCGTCGACGATGCCGCTGTCCGGAGAGAACCAGCGCCACCGCAACTGGGAGTCACCGGAGAGGGTGTAGTAGAGCTTCCCCTCGGAGTAGAACATGCCCGTGACACTGTTCATCTGGCCGTAGAGGGAGGGCGACGTGCCGTCAAACGTCGTGCTGCCAACTCCCGTGGGCACTCCGGCCCACGCCGGATCGTGGTACGGGTCGATCTTGTTGTCCGCACCCCACGTGTCGCCGTCAAACGTCCTGGAGTGGAGGAATCCGTCGTTGAGCCCGTAGAAGACCGTCGGGCCCACCATGAACGCTCCTCGGGTCGCGGTCCAGTCCATGTCACCTGAGTTTGCTGTCTCTGGCGTCGAAGCGGTCGTTCCATCGAACTGACTGCGAGAGAGCGTGCTGCCGTTGCCGAAGAACAGGGACCCGGGTAGCGAACCCGTCGTTGTCAGCGCAAGGTTGGTGCCTCCCTCGTAAGGGAAGAAGGCTACCTTCTCTCGCTTGTACCGGTACTTGCCGATGTAATCAGTATTGCTGCCGAGCCAAATGCCCTCCGATGTCGACAGCATGGTGTACACAAATTTGCCCAGGGGAAGCCGTCCGGGGTTCCACTTCAGCGGACGCCCACTCACCGGGTCGAGGGCTGCCAGGCCGGGACGGGGCACCGCGCCAGGCCGAGAACTATCGACGCCAAGGGGGTCGTTGCCCCACCGCTGATGGCCACCGATGAAGATGGCAGCGTCGGAAACGGTGACACCCCAGAGGCTGTCACCACCCGTCTCGGAGACCCAAGTTGGCTGAACGTCAGCTCCAGTCGCGTTCGTCTCGAATCGAGCCGCCGCATCGCACAGTGTTCCCGGGTTGCCCCCACCAGTAGAGGTGATGACGAAGTAGGAACCATCCGGCGAGAACGAGATCCCACGCACTGTGTCGCTGAACGCCCAACTGAAGCAGGTCGGGTTATAGCGGCTCGTTGCCCAGGTGGTCTGCACCTGTGCCGAGCCCCCGGTCAGGTCGATCATGGCCACCTGCTGCCGGTCAAGACCATCGGCCTTGTTGAAGTTGCC
>CAYRLV010000127.1:0-9723 GCA_964425155.1 uncultured Ornithinicoccus sp.
CGCCCAGCGGCGGCTGAGCCTGTCGTGATCCGGCTGTAGCCGGAGCACGACGTCAGAACCCACGAGCCCCCTCGGTGTTCTTCACCGAGGGGGCTCGTAGGTGTTGCTCGGGATTGCTTGACGGGCACGACAGCGCCCCCGGGCCCGGTCTCGACCTAGGACTTCTCGAAGGAACTGGGCAGGGGGAAGTAGGCCTTGAGGAACCGCTCGATCATGGCGGCTTGCTGCTCCGGGTCGACACGCGAGGAGTCGTGGTCGTTGAGGCAGAAGACGTCGTAGTCGCGTAGCCGGAGAAGGCGGGCCAAGCGATCGGGCGTGTCTTCTCGTGCGATATCGGCATAGAAGTACCGGAGCGAACCTGTCACGGCACGTCCCGTGGCGTACGCGTAATAGTGGTGCAAAGCTGCTGCGACGGAGATGTCAGTCGGGTGCCGGAACTGGGAGCGGCTGGTGCGCGCGAAGTCCTCGGGGAACTCCGACTCCATCTCCGCCAACACGGAGCGCCGAAGCGCGTGGGGGACGTGCTTGAACTTGTTGGTCACCAAGGTGCCGAAGGACTTCTCGATGATCTCTCGATTGTTCTTGGCGGCGCTCATGACCGGCGGGTCGAGCACGGATGGCGGTCCGAGGCCGAGCTTCGCCTTGGACACGAAGAAGAGCGTCAGCCCGTTTGCGGTGAAGAAGTGTTCAGGCGTGACGGGGCGTCCGAAGAACACGTCATCGTTCAGGTAGAGAAAGTGCTCGCTGAGACCACGCAGGTGGTGGAGCTGCGACTCGATCGCGTGCGAGTTGAACGTCGGCAGCCGCCCCCGGTCGCCGAACAACGTACGATGGCTCACCACGCTCAGACGTGGGTGGGACGTGTCGAGCCATGCGGGGACCTGGTCGTCGGTCACCAGGTAGACGTGTCGGATCCAGTCCGCGTACATGTCCAAGGACCGCATCGAGTAACGCAGCTCGTCGTGGGACTGGAACCGCGAGCTGTTCGCGGCGGTCACGTGCAGGTCGCCGAGCCCCACGGCGGCATGGGTCGCGGCCTTGCGCTCCAACCACTCGGGATCGTCTCCGTCCACCCACGTGTAGACCGCGTCGACGGGTTCGGTCATCGAGAAGATGTGAGGGGCGCGGAGGAGGTTGAGGGTCGGTACCGTGCCCTGAGTTCGTGGCACGCTCGTCGTGTGGCGCTCCTGGGGTGAGAGGCGGTCGGTCCACCGATTGACGACCGGGGCCGACCATGCGCCTTCAGGCACGAAGTTGCCTTGGGCGTCGACGTGATCCGCCCTTGACACCCGCCAGAATTCCAGGTCGCACCCGAGCCTCTCGTCCCCCAGGACAGCCCGGGCGTCGCGCGTGGTCACCAGCTCAAAGACCCGCACGACCGAGTGCCCTGCACACTTGTCGGCGACGTCGGCGGCCGAGTGCGCGCGACCCGCATCGCCGTCCCGCACCGGCGCGACGTACACCGGTCGCTGGGCGAGGCTACGAGCCAGAGCTCGTAGCACCTCAGCCTGGGCGTTCCTCGGGCAGACCACGGTCCGACGTCGTCCCGTCGGTTGGTCCAGGACGAACCATTCGACGTCGGTGGTCGTCAGTGCGTGGCACACCAGTGCCAGGTTGGCATCGAGGACGTCCTCGGAGTGGAATTCGCCGACGCACCTCGCCACCATTCCTGCACGTTGATGCTCGACGGCGACGACGGGTAGGTCGCCGAACGAGCGTGCGACGGCCTCCAGGCGACGGAGTCGTACCCGCTTCAGCGCATGGTGGAGCGACGTCTCGCCGTGCACCAGAGGACTCAACTGCCTCCAGACCGGTCCGGGAAGACGGTCCAAGATCGCCCGCTTGTACCGGTTCGGGATCCGGTCAATGAATCCTGGCATGCCCATCCCTGACGATCCTGACAACTCCTGATTGGCACGATATCGCCCCTCGGGCAGCCCACGCCGGATGTGGCGGTGTCCGGCCATTCAGCATGCCGACCCGCTCGATGGATGGCTGGAGCGGGTGGCGTGGCTTGGTAGGTTGAACCCGCACCGCATCGCGACGAATGAGAGCAGCCACGATCATGTCCGGAACCCCCCTGCCCCCTGACGACGCCGTGCGGCTCATCGTCGTCACCGGAGCCGGTCGCAGCGGGACCAGCATGATCGCCGGGTCGCTGAGCAAGTTGGGCTTTCATGTGCCTCAGCCGGAAGTTCGGGGGAACGACACGAACCCGCGAGGGCACTTCGAGCCGCGGTGGGTGGTCGACTTCCACAAGCGTCTGCTCTCGGCGGCCAACGTGGTCACGAGTGACGCCCGGCCGGAGGCTCTCGAGTTGGTTTCGACCAGCCTCGCCGAGAAGAACAGCGACGAGCTGCGGGGGTGGCTCTCCCAGCAAGTCGCTCACGGCAACTTGGTGGTGAAGGACCCGCGGGCCTTTTGGTTCCGCGACCTCTGGATCGCCGCCGCCGACGACCTGGGTTTGAAGATCCACTTCCTCACCATGTTGCGCCACCCGACCGAGGTGGTCGGCAGCAGGGACAAGTACTACCTGCAGGATCGCTCGGAGGAGGACCGCGCCACCTTCGAGGTCAGCAACGTCGCAGGTTGGGTCAATGCGTCGCTCGTGAATGAGTGGACATCTCGTGGGCAGAGTCGCATCTTCGTCTCGTACACGGATCTCCTGGAAAATTGGCGCCAGGCGCTGCGGCCCGTTGCTGACGGCTTCGAGCTGGACCTCGAGTCGGCCTTGACGAGCACCGATCATCCCGTGGACAACTTCATCGACGCGGACCTGCACCGGGTGCGGACCACGTGGGATGACCTGGACGTCCCCTCCCGCCTGCGCGATCTGGCGGACTCGGTCTGGGACGTGCTCTCCGGGACGAAGGCGGACCAGTTGGACCACGTGGCGCAGGAGCTCGACGAGTTGCGCAGCGGCTACGCATCGATGTACCGGGAGTCCGCGTCGATGGCACTTGACAGCTTGAATGCGGAGCTGCGTAAGGGACGTTCACAGGGCAGGCGCGCGGCACTCAACAAGGAACGCGAAGCACAGCGACAACTGCGGCAACGCGCCGTTGAAGCAGAAGCACGTGCTGCAGCGGCGGAGAGACTGGCGTCTGATGCCCAGGGCCGGACCGGTTCCGTGGGCGTCGCCCTTGACCGGACACGTCGCTTCGGGGCGCGCCTGATTGGTGCGGCCCGGCGGCGCGCAAAGAGGCTGCGTCGCCCCTGACCGACGAGGATCGTCCTCGATCTGGAGCCAATCCGCTACCGCTCGAAGGAGGACGAGAGGGGAAAGTACGCCTCAAGGAACTCCCGTACTGCGGCGTCGACCTCCTCGGGCGCCAGAAGATAGTCGTGGTAGTCGCCGATGGCGATGGTGTCGAACCTCCGAGTGCTCAGTGCACGCGCGAACTGGTCCTTCAAGTTGCGGTTCCCCAAGCCGATGAACGCCGCGTCGGTGCTCCCGATGTAGCCGGCGCCCGTTGCCACGGCAAAGTGTTGGTAGAACGAGGATGTCACCGACAGGTCCGTATCGCTCCGGAAGGGTGCCAGACTCGTCCGCCGGAACTCATCCGGGTACCGGGATTCCATCTCGAAGAGAACGGAGCGTCGCAGGGGATGCGGGGTGTGCAGCATGCCGCGGAGCAGGGACCTTCCGTGATCACGCTCGATGAGGTGCCTGTTGTTGAGGGCGGCTGCGACATGGGGAACTGCTCCACCCTCACGGACCCCCACCTTCGTCGGGGACAGAAACGCCGCCGACTGGCCGGCAGCGTTGAAGAAGTGCTCTGGCGGCAGCAGCCGACCGAGAAAGGTGTCGTCGTTGAAATAGATGAAGTGCTCGTGCAACCCGTCGATGTGGTGCAGTGAGCTCTCGATGGCGTGCGAGTTGAAGGTGGGCAAGGCCTCGGTGGGCAGGATGTCCCGGTGGTCAACCACGGTCAGCCGTGGATGGGACACGTCCAGCCACGACGGCACCTGGCCGGCGGTCACCAGGTAGACGTGGTCGACCCAGGGAGCGAAGTACTCGAGTGAACGCATCGAGTACCGCAGTTCCTCACGAGAGCGGAACCTCGCGTCGCTGTCCGCCTCGGCGTGGATGGCATCCGACGCGGAGCGCTGCTTGCGCTCGAGTCTGGCCGCGGACCACTCCGGGTCGTCTCCGTCGACCCACGTGTAGACCACGTCGACGGGCTCGTTGACCTCGAAGATGCTGGGTCGTGCAGTCACCTCGAGGACAGGCACGTCCACTCCCCACACTCGCCGTGTGGCCAGATGTGCCAACTCGGGATACGGCACCCGGTCGATGTACTCGTTGCGGCCTGGCGCGATCAGGACGCCATCGGCCTCGCGCCAGAACTGGACGACGCACGCGTATTCCGGCCCGTAGTTCAGGCGGTGCCCTGCGTCGGTCCATGCGACGTGCAACCGCAGGGCTTGAGGCTGTAGCACCGACCAGCGTGTGCCGAGGTCCAGGATGCTTCCCGACTTCGCCGTTTGTCCGTTCCGGTCGAACGCTTGGACGTAGGTCGCCTCCGGGTGTGTGACCTTGCGGAGCCCGTCGAGGAAGTCGCGTCGGAACCGGTGCGGTACCACCACGATGGCGGGTTTGTCGTTCAGTGGCGGAAGGATGAAGTGATCGGCTCCCGCCGCCGCGGCAAGGGCCGTCTCGAGGTTGACGCGCGCGGCATCCATGGGAAGGAGCCGGTCGTTCCTCAGCGCAGGACCGTCAGGGCCGGTGTCGACCTGCCCGTGTTCGAGGGTTTGCGTCTGGGGTGGTGACCAGGATTCCTCTTCGGCCGTCGGCGTCGCTCGTTGCGGCACCGGGGTTCGCGCCCGCTTGATCTGCTGGACCAGACGAGGGGCACGGCCGAGCCGCCCGCCCGAGACGACCTCCTCGAAGAGGGCCTCCCATCGGTCCGCCACCTTGTCGATGCCCCACTCCCGACTGGTCGCGAGGGCGGCTGCACCCATCTCCCGACGAGTGTCCACCTGGTTCACGAGTTCGAGCAGTCCGAGCGACACCCCGTCGATGTCCCCGACTTCCACCAGGTGCCCGGTCTTGCCGGGGACGACGAGCTCGCCCGGTCCGTTCGGACAGTCGTAACTCACGACCGGCACGCCGGCCCCCATGGCCTCCTGGAGGACCAGGGGCAGACCTTCGTTCCGAGACGTCAGGCCGCAGATGCTGGCCTTGGCCCACTCGGTGGGCATGTCGGGGGTGTAACCCGGAAACTCGACGTGGTCTTCGAGTTGAAGGTGGCGGACCAGTCTCCGCAGACCGGGGAGTGTCGGGCCCTCACCGAACAGTCGTAGTCGCCACTCGCCGTGGGCGGCGGCAACCGGCGCGAACGCGCGGATCAGGTGGTCGAATTGCTTCTCCGCCCGGAAACGGCCGGCGGCCACGACGTACGGTCGATCCAAGCGCGATCGGGGGCGGAAGCCGGGTGCGAGAGCATTGGGGATGCTCTCCAGCAGCGGGGCACGGTCGCCGAACTCCTCCTGGAACCACTGGCGCGTCGCTTCCGTGAGCAGGACCATGGCGTCCAGTCGTGGCCCGTACAGCAGAAGTGGTTCCTTCGAGTGGCCGCGCAACTCAGAGGTGCGGTGCTCCTGATGGACGACGGCAGTCCGGTCCGGCAGCAACTGCACGGCCGTTGCCATCAGCGCGGGGGTGGTGGTCACGACCACGTCACTGTGGAGCTTGGGCAGTGCCTCCGCCAGGGCAATGTCGGTGAGTTGCGAGAAGTGGCCCTCCCAGGTTCGTGGAGTCAACCTGGACGACATGCCCGACAGTCGGACGCACTCGGCCGCGGGGAGGGTGCGTCCGGCGAGCAGCCGTGGTGAGTCGGGGTCGTCGTTCCCGACGAGGTGCGTCATGCGCACGTGGTCGTCGAGGGGGAAGAACGGTTCCGGACGGTCTCGAATGACGCTGAGGATCTCGACGTCGTGGTGAGCCGCCATGGCGCTCGCCTGGGTGTAGACGGAGTGCTCCGTCCCTCCCACGGCGTGTCCCCACATGAGCAGGTAGGTGATCTTCATCAGGACGCCGATGTCTCGAGAGGCTTGATTTCCAGACAGAGGAAGCGGTCGAGGCTGAAGTAGGGACGAATGTTCATCCGTCCTGACGGTCCGTCGTAGAGCAGCGTGCCATAGCGAATCGCACCGGTCAGGTTCTTCAGGTCACCCCCGGGTCGGCCGATCCGGGCCTCCTCGGACCCGTTGACGACGTAGAGGTTCCACGCTTCCTCGTCGTGCCCCACGACCCGGCTGAGCTCCTCGAGGGGCAAGGCGAGGTCCACCCGGCTGCCGGACTCGAGCGCCAACCGGACCGTCTCGCCATCCCGGCGCCGACGCAGCACGAGACTCTCGGCTGGCTCATCGGTGCCGAGCAGGTGAGCCCTCAGCCGAATGTCGTGAAGTCCCACGGTGACCGAGTCCACGTGGCAGGTGGGAGGGGCGGAGTCACATCGCAGCGCCAGGTAGCCCCCTTGGGTGCGATACGGCCGCAGGGACCACCTGCCGTCCGAGGAGAGCGGCGTCTGGGTGGGGCTCTTGGGGGCGATCGCGGCCGTGTCGGTCAACACCCGGTTGGTGGACGGGTCACCACCGTCGGTCGGAACGGCGACCCTGACGTCGAAGACACCTGACCGAGGGCTGAGCAGACCGGACTCACCGAGCAGTCTCACTTCGCAGGAGAGCGTGGTCGCACCAGGTACGTCGTGCTGAATCTGGGTCGGAAGTGTGGTCGTCTGGCCCGTGGCGCGATGACACAGGGTCACGGTGGCCCCGTCGGCGTGCTCGACGCGGATCGCAAGCCACAGACTGTCGCCGTCAAGAACCCCGACGTACTCACAGGTCGGCGTCCCGGACACCTTCCGCTGGATCTCCGCCCACGAACGACGCGCCTGGCGTGTGCGGCGCGCCAACCAGGCCCGCGTGCGGGGTCGGGAGGACACGCGTGATCCTTCGCCTGGGGGCGTGCTGGCGGTCGGCACAGGGTCAGCCCTGGGGTCAACGTGAGCGCCTTCAACCAACGGCTGGGCCCCGTCCGATCAACTTGTCGCCGAGCTCGCGACGGAATCGCTCCGCATACTCTTCCGTGACGCTGGTCCTCAGCGGGCGGTATCTGCTCCCGGCATCGAGCGACTTCAGGTCACGTGGACGATCCACGCCGACGTGGTCGAAGACCGCACCCAGGGCTGAATGCACGTCACCGGAGAAGTCCTCGTAGACGAGCCGCAACGGTTGGATGTCGTGGAGGGCGAAGAAGCGCTCGTTCTGTGCCTGCCGCTCCAAGAGGAGCTTGTGCTGCCGGAAGATCTGGTTGAAGTCGTATTCAGGGGTCGGCGGCGGCGCGTCGTGCTGGCCGTGGTCGTGCCAGACCCCGGTGGCCTTCGCGCGATACAGCGAGACGGCCTGGGCGATGGTGTCCCGCCGCCGGATGCTCACCCAGTGCCACTCGTGGACAGCCCTGGGCATCTCGTTGACCTGTACGAGCGGCAGCAGAGCCTCGACCGTTCCTTTGAAGCCGAACACGCCGTTGGCAGTCGTATTCTCCTTGACAGCCCGCGCGACGTAATCGCTCATCGTGCTGGTCCCCCACTTCTTCTGCCCCCCTTTGACCATGTAGGGGTTGAAGTGTTCGCGGACTCGCCCCATCCGCTTGGACCGGTTCAGGGCATCGACGAAGAACGTCGTGCCCGAGCGTGACGTGAAGATGAAAGCGACCTTCTTCCGCACCTCGCCGAAATAACGGTCCGGGTTCTCGTCGTGGAAGTCCGACGGCATCTTCTGCAGGAGCGCCTCGACAGACTTGGGATACAGACCTGTGGCGAGAGCTCTCTCCAGAATCTGAACGCTGTCCATCTCGCTCCCAGCACTCTGCGTCCGCTCACGCACCGGCCCGTCGGGCGCGAGACCGTGCGTCAGACTAGCAGTGGACCGGGGTGATCCCGCTGACGTCGCGGGGCGTGCCCGATGCCCCGGTCGGTCCGTCGCACGGCCACCGGAGCGCTTGGTCCTTCTCTCTGGCACTCTCTGGAGATCTGCCCGCTCGGACCAGTACTTGGCTGCTGCTGGCCACGGCGCGCCGAAGTCGGTGCCGTGCTCCAGCCTTCGAGCAAGTTCGCGTGCGGCGCGGGCGTCCCCGTCGGAGGCCATGGAGTAGAGGGTGGAGACGGACCGCCTGGCCTGAGGCTCAGGGCTCCCGTCGCCGGTGAGCTCGCGGCGCCGCTTGAGCACCGCGTCGCGGACGTACTCCGAGCTCGTCTCGGCCGGGATGTGTGGCGTATCGGCCAGTTCCCACTCGTCGGGATATCCCATGCGTGACATGCACCGCCGGAGAAGCGGGCGGTAGTGCTCGACGTCTGCATCGGTGAACCAGTGGCGCCAGGCACCGTGCCCTCGCGAACGGGAGATGTGGGTCAGCCAGGACGGTGTCTTCGCGGCCTGAGGGTCGAGAGGCAGGCCGAGGTACGTTGCGAGGTCGGAGACCTTCCCGTCCACGAAGTCCTCGTAGCGCAGGACGTAAAAGTCGCCGGCCGCCGCGAAGTCCGCCATCTGGATCTGCTCGCGTGCGATCTGGCGTGGTCGATGGCGTCGATAACCGACCTCGACTGCGAGTTCCATCAGCTCCAGGACACTCACCTGGCGTGGGTCGTGCTCCTTCTCCTCCAACGCGGCGATGAAGCGGTCGTGTTGTGCCATCGGGACCTGCTCGACCACACGTCGGATCATCGGCTTGAACAGCAGGGTGCTGATCATCGTGTCGCGGGGATCACGGACCGTCATGACGCGTTTGTCGAACGTGCTCATGGTGAACGACGCCGCGTTCTTGTACATGATCTTGGTGAGGATGCTCAGGGCAGGAGCGTTCTCCCGGACATGGTCCAGCGGTTCCTGGGCCGTGGGTTCGAACGAAAAAAAGTACTCGCGCTCGAGGGGGGCCAGCGCCGATTTGATCAGGCTGTAGACGCCGGTCGTACCCGTCTTCTGCTGGCCGACGACGATGATGTGGCGACTCACGCGGCTCCTCCTGCCGACGGACGGTGCCAGGTGGGCCTCCGCCACGAGGCCGCGGTGGCCCCGCGAGTTCGGCATCTGCACGATGGATCGCGCCGATGGTAGCAACGACCGTGCGGCCGCCACCGAGTTGTGGGCCGTGTGGCAGTGAGCGGTCGGTCCCATCCGCATCTAGCCTTGCGGGATGCGGATCGACCTGCACGCGCACACCACGGCGAGCGACGGGACGGACACGCCGAGAGACTTGGTGCGCGCTGCGGCCCGGGCCGGTCTCGACGTGGTGGCGATCACCGACCACGACACCACCGCGGGATGGGGTGAAGCAGCAGAGGAGGCCACTCGGATCGGCGTCGAGCTGGTCCCTGGCATCGAGATCTCGTGCGCGCACGACGGCACCAGCATCCACCTGCTCGGCTACCTGCTCGACCCTCGGCATCCCGCGCTGCTGGACGAGCTGGAGCGGACACGGGTCAGTCGTGAGTCGCGGGCGCGGCGCATCGTCGAACGGCTGGCGGAGGACGTCCCGATCACGTATGACGACGTGCTGGCCCGCGCACGAGACGGCACCACCGTAGGGCGACCCCACATCGCCGACGCCCTGGTGGACCGGGGTGTGGTGGGTGATCGCGACGAGGCGTTCGCCTCGTTCCTGCGGGACGACTCCCCCTACTTCGTGGCGCACTACGCACCGGACGTCGTGTCCGCCGT
>CAYRLV010000128.1:0-9693 GCA_964425155.1 uncultured Ornithinicoccus sp.
GCGAGGCACTCTTCACCTGACCCGAGCGGGACAGGGAGCAGCGATCGGCGACGCCGCCGGCTCGGGGTCGTGCCGCAAGAACGCCGCACCTCTGGCGCAGCAATGACCTGTCGGGCCCGACTCGTCGCGCCCTACCTTCCTCAGGTATCCGGTGGCCGGACCCGTCGTGACGGCGGGTCCACAGTCGCGTCACCCGCTCGACGGCAAAGGTCAACGCTCATGTTCGAGTTCCTCGCCCGCACGGTGATCGACCATCCATGGCGGACGATCGTCCTGTGGGCGGTCGCCGTGGTCGTCGCCGTCCTCGTCACACCGAGCCTGTCCACCTACACGACCGCCAACCAACAGCAGTTCCTCCCGGCCGGCTTCGAGTCGGCCCAGGCCCAGACCGTCGGCAACCGGTACTTCCCGGCCCAGTCCGGCGGAGTCGGCAGCCTGGTGGTCACGCGGACCGATGGTCGACAGTTGACGTCCTCCGACCAATCAACCGCCGCCGCGCTCGCGACCACCTTGCAGAACGCGCAGCTGCCGGGAGTGCTGAGCGTGCAGACCAACCCGAAGTCGCTCTCCAGCGACGGCCGGGTGATGGCGATCCAGGTCGCCTTCGACGGACAGCCCGGCGACCCCGCGGTCGACGACGGAGTCGCTGCCGTGCGCACCGCGGCCGCGGACCACCTGGAGGGCACCGCACTCACCAGCGGCCTCACCGGGAACGCCGCGGTCCAGGTCGACAGCACGAGCGCCTACGGGCAGGCCGAGAACATCATCACCATCGCGACCGTCGTGCTGATCCTCGGCTTGCTCCTGCTGATCTTCCGCAGCCCGATCATCGCGATCCTCCCGCTCGTGGTCATCGGGATCGTGCTGCGGGTGGTCACCGGGGTCACGGCGGGGTTCGCGGCCGGCCTCGGCTTCGAGGTGAGTACCTCGCTGCAACCCATTCTCGTGGTCGTGCTGTTCGGCGTGGGTACCGACTACATCGTCTTCTTGCTGTTCCGCTATCGCGCACACCTGCGGGAAGGTGAGCCCCACCGGCAGGCGCTGCTGAGCGCCTCGACGGCCGTCGGCAAGGTCGTCGGATCATCAGCGTTGACCGTGATCGGTGCGTTCGCGGCGTTGCTGCTCGCCAAGCTCGGCTCCCTGAACACGATGGCGCCCGGCCTGATCGTCGCCGTCGCGGCCATGCTGGTCACCGCCTTGACGTTGATTCCCGCCATCTTCGCGCTGCTCGGGCCTCACCTGTTCTGGCCGCGAGGCGTGGGGCGGGCCGGCGCCCCCCGACCGTTCGCCCTGCTCGGTTCGCTCACGGCCCGACGGCCCGCGGTCATGGGTGGCTCGGTGGCCGGCGGGCTGATCGTCTTGGGCGCCTTCGCCGGCGGCTACCAGCCGATCTACAACACGCTGTCCGAACTCCCGTCCAGCACCCCGGCCCAGGTCGCGTACAACACGATGAGCGGTTCGTTCCCGGCCGGGACCTTGAGCCCGACCCACGTCTACGTCCAGGGCGAGCAGCCTCTCTCACAGGGTTCCCTGTCTGCGGCCGCGGCCGACCTGTCCGGCGTCGCCGGCGTCGCCTCGGTCGCACCGCCGGCGGTCAGTCAGGACGGTACGGCCGCGCTGATCACGGTCATCCTCGATCAGGACCCGTTCTCCAACTCCGCGCTCGATCTCGTCGAGGGACCGCTGCGATCGGCCGCGCACGGCTCGGTGCCCGGAGCCGCCGTCTATGTGGGCGGCCAGACCTCGACGATGGCCGATGTGCGGGCGCAGTTGCACTCGGACACCCGGGTGGTGTTCCCCGTGGCCGGCGCGATCATCCTGCTGATCCTCGCCGGCCTGCTGACCGCGCTGCTGGCCCCACTGAGTCTGTTGGCCTGCGTGGGCCTGACGTTCGCCGCGACTCTCGGAGCCGTGGTGCTGGTGTTCCAGCACGCCGTCGGGCACCCCGGCATCGACTTCACCATCCCGATCGTCCTGTACCTGTTCGTGGTCGCGATCGGCACCGACTACAACATCCTGATCGCTGCTCGGCTGCACGAGGAGTATCGCCGGGGCCACACGCCGCGGGAGTCCGTCAGGATCGCGGTGGGCCACGACGCACCCACGGCGGCGGCCGCCGGTGCCATTCTGGCGCTGACGTTCGCCTCGCTGATGTTGACCGGCATCGCCAACCTCGTCGAGTTGGGTTTCGGCGTGGCCATCGGGGTGGCCTTCGCGGCGTTCGGGATGGCGCCGATTCTCGTTCCGAGTCTGTCGCGTCTGCAGGGACGAGCGTTCTGGTGGCCCACCCGAGCGCCGGCGCAGGCCGCGTCCGGGCCGGCGGGCGAGGAGTTGGCCGGCCCGGCAGCAGCCGATCCGAGTGCGCTCGGCGGACAGCGGTGAACGGGGGGTAGTTCTCACGGCACGTGGCCCCACGGAGGGGCAGGCCAGTCCGGTGGATCCGGTGGACCACCAACCCGAAGCCCCCCGGCCGACATCCCCCGAGCGGGCTGTCGTCAGCCGCGGCGGTGATAGACCGCGACGCCGGGGGGCAGGTAGGTGTTGTTCGCGACGCTGCTGCCGGGTTGGACGCCATACACACGCAGCATCAGGTTGAACGGCCGGCGACCCACGGGCAGCCAGTTGGCCGCGGGCACACCGGCGGGTCGCACGCGGGAGATGTAGATCGACACCGATCCGTCTGCGTTGGTGACGAGCCCGGGCGTGTAGCTGGCCACGAGGTACTTGTCCGCCGCGTTCGGGATCAGCTCGATCGACTGGGGCGTGTATGCGGTGACGGACCAGAACCGCCCCGCGGGAGGGAGCTCGCCGGCGGGGAAGGTGAGCACGTACCCGTTGCGGCGACTGCCGGTCAGGACGGCGCCGCGCGCGTCTCGGAAGGTGTGGTAGTAGGCGGCGGTGGAGATGCCGTTGCCGTATTGGATGAACTCGGTGATCGACGCGCGGTCGAGGACGTTGTCGCCCCAGTCGCCGATGTTGGTGAAGTGGATCCAGTTCGTCGGGCCCCGGCTGCCCAGGTAGTTGTCCAGGATCGCCTCGTGCGCGGCGCGCGCGCCGGCCCGCAGTGCCCTCCGGATCCTCGCGTTGTCCGAGGCGAGCAGGCGGTCGAAGGCGTCCGACAGCGCCTGTTCCTGCAGCGTCAGCGGCGGGGTGATGCTGGAGTGCACGGCGGTGCGGAGCTGCCGGACGAACACCAAGGGCCGGTACCTGATCAGGCCGTCGGCGACGGTCTTGAACGGCGCCGCGTAGTAGGAGACGGGAACGACGCGCGTCCCACCGCCGGACGGATCGTCCTGATAGGCGCTCAGCGACTGCAGCTTCAGCGCGGCCCGGAAGGCGGCAGCTTGCTCGTCCTGGTTCACCTGGCCGTCGAACCGGTCGATCCGGAAGATCAGGAACATCACGTCCAAGGGCAGCTCGATCCGGGTGGCACCCGCCAGGATCGGGCCCGAGTACCCCGGCGGTGTCAGCTCGTACACGGTCGTGGGCGTGTCGACGCCGGCGGCCTTGGCCGGAAGGCCGACCTCGTGGATGGTGCCGTAGGGATCGATCGTCAGGATCGAGTAGCCCGCGGGAGTCGCGGGAACGGTGAGGACGGCGGGCTCGGCCGCGACGTCGAGCGGGGTGCTGGCGTAGAGCGTGTCGTTGTTGATCGCCACCACGCCCTGGTAGAGCGGGGTGACCTCCTCCGGACCGGCGAGCTCGTTGTGCGGCTGCAACGTGCCCTGGGCGTGCGTGAACCACAACGGGTAGAAGTGCTCCACGTAGTCCTTCGTGACGGCGAACGCGGCCGCGGCGTCCCGCTTGTCGGTCGTGGCGGGCGTGAGGGTCGCGTCCCGGACGGACCAGGTCAGCGTCGAGGTGCGGTGCCGGTGGCCGTGCCCGCGGCGGTGATAGGTGAGGTGGCCGGAGATCGTGCCGTCCGGGTCGTGCTGGAGGGCGGCCCTGTGCAGGTGCACGGTCAGGGGCCGGTGCCAGCCGGCCCGGATCCGCACGGTGCCGTTGTAGCGGGCGTGCCGGTGTTGGTGGGCGCGCTTGATGTCGAACGTGATCCTGGCGGTGCCGTTGCCCGTGGTGGCGGGCAGCCGCACGGTGCCGGTGATCGTGCGGAGCGTGCTGTCGAACGTGGCGGTGACGTCACCGTCGAGCGGCGGTGAGGTCCAGGCGCCGGACCGCGGCCCGGTGAGGGTCACGTCGACCTCGTCGCTGCACTCGCCCACGACCGTGCCGGCGCAGGTCACCGGTCGGGGGACCTGCTCGTTGAACCAGGCGTCGAAGTCCGTGCCGCAGCGGGTGTAGACCCCGCCGGGATTCGTCTGCGAGCGGCCCCGGGTGCAGGTCAGGGAACTCGCCGGCACCGTCGGCCACAGGAACTGGGTCCAGTTGGCCCCCAGCCCCTTGTTGGCCTCCTTCGTCTCGATCATCCAGCCCGGGGTCGGGGACCAAAAGTACGAGCCCGCGCAGTCCTGGGTGATGTAGAGGTGGAACTGGTAGAAGGGGATGTCTGTCGGCACCCACGATGGTGGGATGTAGTTGGGTCTGTTGCCGCACACGTAGTCGGGCTCCACGAGGTTGTCAGTGAGGGCGGTGTCGGAGCACTGCACGGGCAACTTGAGGTCCATGCCCAAGAAGCAGACCGCGATGCCCGCCTGGACTCCGCTCTGGACCCAGAACTCGTAGGAGGTGTGGCTGATGACCACCTTGTCGACGGTGTTCGCGAATCCCTGCGACTCCAGGTACGCGCCCGCCGTCTGGGGGGACTTCCAGCCGCGGAGCAGGTCGGTCAGCCTGTCGGAACTGGCCGGTTGCCAGGTGGTGTAGTTGGCGTAGGTGACCTTGAAGGGATCGTCGGCGGTGTCGTAGGTGCCGGTGGCGTTGCCGCAGGGGTCCTTGGAGGTGAGCGGATAGGCGCACTTGGTCGCGTCGGGATCCCAGGTGGTCTGGGTGAAGTCCTCCAGGGACGCGGCCCAGATCGTCGGCGCGTCCCCGGCGGCGCCTTGCTGGGCAAGGGTGTCGGTGCCGCTGTACGGTGCACCGGCCAGCGGGAGCTGTTGGCCCAGGTAGGTGTAGGCGCTGTTGGTGGCCTCGATGGCCATGGTGCAGTAGGTGATCGCGTCGGAATCGGTGGCCGAGGTGCACACCGCGCCGGGATGCGTCGGGTCGCCGGTCTCCCCGTCCTGGTCCTCGGCCTGCTGCGCGAGGAAGTGGTAGGCCTCCTGGACCAGCAGCAGGCCCCGCGCCTGGTACAGGTACCAGAAGTTGGTCAGGTTGGCCACCTTGTCGTAGTAGGTCCGGTCATCGATGGAGTATGCCGCGGGCGGCGCGATCACCGAGGGCTGCAGGCAGGCCTGGATGATGCCCTGCGCCGAACCGGCGGGCAGCAGCGCGTCGTTGATGGCGGCGATCTGGGCGAACACGCCGTTCTCGGGATCGACGACCGTGTTGGCCCACGTGGTCATCTGGGGGATCGACGGGATGACGCCCTTTCCGTCGTTGAACGTGCCTGCCGCCGTGTCCACGAACGACTGGTAGCTGACCGACAGGTTGTCGATGAGCGTGCGGGCCGGGAGGGTGGTCGACGAGAGCGTGTCGCAGTCCAACTGCTGGATCGCGGCGGTCAACTCGGCGAGCTCCTGCTGGATCTCGTCCAGTTCACCGATGATCTCCTGCAACGACGAGTTGATCTGGGCCAGCGCCGCCGAGTAGTCGGGGCCGGAACTCAGACCCATGGCGCTCATCGCCCAGCCCGTGGCCGCGCTGGACACCCCACCGGCGGCCCCCTCGCCGAGGGTGGAGAACAGGCTCGTGGCGACCGACGACGACTCCGACCCCACCGGCGGTTCGGCTGCCGCGGCTGTCGAGGCGGCCGCGAAGGGCAGCTGCGGTGACGCCGTCGCGCCGACCAAGCCCGCCGCCACTGCGGCGCTGAGCGCCATCGTGGTGATCCTTCTACCCCATCCGCGTCGCATGCGAGCCGCATCCTTCCGCTGGGAGTCGATCCTCGGCATCTGTCCCGGACGGGCCCCGCACACGGGCGCGCGGCCGTGGCGCCGGTTGCGCGGAACTCTCGCTGATGGGCGGACCACTCGGACAGGTCGTTCCTGCGGCACTCTTGCGGGACTCTTGCGGCACCACACGTCATACCGACTGGCTCCGCGGGCCGCGGATCCCTTCGCGGCCGTGGACGCAAAGTCGCGGTCTGGGCTCCGCGGCGCGCTCGACCTACTACGCTGACGGGTAAGCAATCGGTGTGCCCCACTCAGGTGCGTCAGCAATCGGTGAGGTCGTGCGGCACGCGCCGTCCGGCCCGTTGGCGGTGCGATGCGGGACTTGGTCGGCTTTCGTGACGCGGTCCGTGAGTATCGCCGCGCAGTCGGCCGCACCCAGCAGCAGCTCGCGCGTCAGATCGGCCTGCACCCGGATGTGCTCAGCCACAAGCTCAACGGCACGGATCACGCGGCCCTGACCACCGTCGAGGTGACGGCCATCGTGACCACCCTGGCGCGCTGGGGTGCGCTCAACTCGCGTGCCGAGGCCGAGCGTCTCCTCGGGCAGATGAACGTGACGGCGCAGGCGATGGGCCCACACGCGTGGGACTCCGGCCCGTTGTCGCAGCTGGCGGTCGACGGCCCCTCCGACCCGGCACCCGGCGGGACCGAGCGGCCGGCGGTCGGCCGTGGACTGCCGGCCCCGCCTTCGCGCCCCCGGTTGGCGCTGGCGCCCGCGCCGGTGCCTCCGACGCCGCTGATCGGCCGCAGCGCCGAGCGGGTCGCCGTCCGGGAGGCGCTGGGAAACTCTCGACTGGTGACCCTCACCGGGGTCGGCGGGACCGGGAAGACCCGGCTCGCCGTGCAGGCCGCCCAGGACCTCGCCTCGGACTACGCCCGCGGCGTCGCCTTCGTCGACCTGAAGGGGGTGCGCGAACCCGCCCACCTCGTGGTCGCCGTCGCGCGCTCGGTCGGCCTGAGCCCCCGGTCCATCGAGGAGGCAGAACCGCAACTGGTCGATGCGCTGGCGGGGCAGCCGGTGCTGCTCATCCTGGACAACCTGGAGCACCTGCTGGATGCGACGCCGGTCCTGGGCCGGACGCTGGAGGCCGCCCCCGGCGTGCACATCCTCGCCACCAGCCGCATCCGGCTGCACCTGTATGGGGAGACTGTCCTTCGGGTTCCTCCGCTGGCCCTCACCGCGGCACCGGGAGCGTCCGAGAGCGAAGCGGTGCAACTGTTCCTGCAACGTGCCGAGGCGGCGCGCGCCGACGTCTGCACCGACGAGCAGGATCGAGCCGCCGTCGTCGGCATCTGTGCCGCACTGGACGGGCTTCCGTTGGCCATCGAACTCGCCGCCGCCCGGACCAGGCTCTATCCGCCGACCGCCCTGCTTGCCCTGCTCAACGACCGGCTGACCGTGCTCACCGGCGGCCCGCGAGACCTGCCGCACCGCCAGCAGACCCTGCGCGCCACGCTGGAGTGGAGCTATGACCTCCTCGACTCCGACGCACGGCGCCTGTTTGCCCGTCTCGGGGTGTTTGCCGGCCCGTTCGATGCCGTCGCTGCGGCGACGGTGGACGGACACGGCGAGCGCGTCGGCGAGGTCCTGGATCATCTCGAGGCGCTGTGTGATCACAGCCTCCTCGACGTGGAGCCCGGGGACCCACCGAGGTTCCGGTTCCTGCAAACCGTGCGGGAGTACGCTCTTGCCCGCCTCGCCGAGAGCGGCGACGAGGATGCGGTGCGCCAGCGCCATCTCGAGCACTACCTGACCGTCTGCACCACCGACGGCTACGCGCACGCCGGTCTTGAGCAGCGCGGCTGGCTCGACGACATCGAGCGGTCCTACGTCGACGTGCGCGCCGCGTTGCGGTTCGCCTACGAGCACCCCGGCCGGTATGAGGCCGGACTGCGACTCGCCGCCTCGCTCGCCCCGCTCTTCGAGCACCGATTGTCGCTGGCGGTCGGTGCCTGGCAGCTCGACCGGTTCCTTGTCGCGGATGCCCGGACGCACACCGCCCGAGCCGCGACTCGCGCGCGGGCGCTCAGCGAATTGGCCGGGCTGGAGTGCTTCCGAGGCGACTACTCCCGCGCGGCGACGCTGGCCGAAGAGAGCCGGGTCCTCTGTGCACGAGCGGGAGACCATCGCGGCCTGGCGCGGGCACACCGCTTCCTCGGGGAGGCGGCCCTGGCGGTCGGTGATCTTGATCTGGCGGAACAGCAATTCCGACGGCAGTTGGCCGATGCCGAACGGGCGCGGGACCGCGTCTGGGAGGCCGACGCGTACAACATGCTCGGCCAGTGCGTGCGTCAGCGCGGCCGATACCCCGAGGCCACCCGGCTGTTGCTGCGCGCTCTGCGACTCACCGTCCAGGAGCGCGACAGCGAGCGCGCCGGTTCGGTGATGAACAGCCTCGGAGAGGTGGCCCGCGACGCCGGTGACGTCGACCTGGCCGAGCGGCGCTTCACGGCGTCGCTGCGCCGTCATTGGCAGGTGGGCACCGAGCGCGGCGTCGCCTACGACCTGGAGGGACTGGCAGCCGTCGCCGCCCTCCGGGGGGACGGGCGGAAGTGTCTCCGCTACCTGGGCGCGGCCCGCGGGCTGCGGGAGCACCAGGGCGGGGTGCTGCCGCCCGTTGAACAAGCCATCGTGACGCGCATTCTCGAGCCGGCGCTGGCTCCGCTCAGCCAGCGGGATCGGGACGACGCACTGGCAGACGGTCGGGACCGTCCGCTGGCCGACATCGTCGGCGCCGCCCTGCGTGAGCGCTCAGGTGCTCGGCGGTGACGCCCAGCCCCGACGCCCGGTGACGTCACGGGCGCGGCCCAGCGCTGCCGCGCTCCGGAAGCGCATGCCTGAGCGACTGCAGGTCGATCTGCAGCGCGGCCGAACCCTCGGTCTGCCAGAGGTGCACCCGGGTGCCGCCCGGGCCGGAGGTGCAGGTGGCTCGCAGGAGCAGCGGACTGGCGCCCACCAAGAGGAACGACACCATCCACGGTGGCTCGTGCTCGACGATCTCCGCCTCGACATCGACCGTGCCGTGGGCCGTACGCAGAGTCAGCGTGAAACTGCAGCCCGCCCCGATCAGGGGAGCCGGGACGGGAGCCACGACCCGGATGACCTGCGGCAACCAATCGCCCAGGTGGAACGGGTCGGCGAGGTGGTCGAAGACCACTCGGGCGGGGACAGCGAGAGTGATGTCGCGATCCATGCGTGTCGCCCCCCATACGTGTCCGCGCTGCACCCGGATCAGCAGGGTCCGGCAGGCGTTCTGCTCCAGGCACCATGACCGTAGGAACGTGGCGCCTCCTTCGGACAGGTCGCTCCTGCGGCGAAGTTGCGGCGCTCTTGCGGCCGTCCTGACCCATTCGTGGGTCAGGTGCAGACAAAACCGTAGTGGTCTCGACAAGTCGGGCGGCCCGTGCTGGTGCGGCGACCTTCCACTCCAGGCTGCGTGCGCCCCTCACACACGCGGCAGGGGTGCTCTGGTTCCCGGTGCTCGCCAAGGGCGGCGAGATCGTCATCCTGTCCAGGTGGTCGGTCTCGAGGAGGAAGGCCAGCACGCACCGCTACACCACTACCCGGGACTTGACCCCAAGCCGAAAAGCACCGAGGAGGCTGTGGATCGCGCCGTATCGCTGTGAACTGCGGTGTTGCTGGTGGCCAGGGGCGGGGTCGAACCGCCGACCTTCCGATTTTCAG
>CAYRLV010000129.1:0-1353 GCA_964425155.1 uncultured Ornithinicoccus sp.
TCGTCAAGGTCGTCACCTACGCCTCCTTCACCCGCGGCGGTGTCTCAGACCTGCGGCACATCGCCTGATATAGATTCGGACGTTCCGCCACTACGGTGTCCTCTCCGGTTCTAGTAGCGGTTCACCCCGCAGAGCGTGTTGTGCCGATGACCGCGCTGAATGAGCTTGTGTGACAACGGTGCTACGCGCTGGCCTGCAAGGCGGGGTGGGAGGCAGCGCAAAGCCTGGACCGCGCGCAAGATGACCATTTCGTTTGGAACGGTCACGCCTGCAGTAGCCTGGCGTGAAGCGAGTCGGTCGGATCGAGTGCCTGCTTCACCGAACGATGCACGCGGGAATCGGCTGTTGCCAGGTAGCGCGACGACCGAACACCGCCGATGCCGTGGTGGTGTCCAATTTGCCCGGCATGAGCGGTGACGACGTCCAGTGCGGCTGTCCACGCGGCTTGCATCTTCGCCAAGACGGCCTCGTCGTCTCGGCTCTGCAACCAGAGCAAGCTGTAGAAGCAGACACCTGTCTCGTACCCGTGGGAGAAGTGCAGGTAGAACGGGTCTGAGTAGTCGGCCATGACGCGTTCCATCTCCTGGGCGCAGGCAGCCGCGCGGCTCCAGGGAACGGAAACCTCGATGGTGTCGAAGGCTCGGCCGGGTTCGGCGTTGCGGTCTTCCATCATGGTGTTCACTTGAAAGCGCTCGGCGTACCACCGGTCGGCCGCTTCGGCCGGGAGGTCGGTCCCACCGAGGCTGGCCAGATGTGTCCGCATGGCGGCGAGCTGGTCCTCCACGCAGCTCCTTGGGCCGATGGTGGACAGCATCAGGAGGCACTCCCCGCCCGCGTCCTCCCCCAGGACGTGGTCGGTCTCGGCTGAGTTGTACCCGCGGAGCAGGGCCACGGGGTATCCCCCCTGGATCAACTCACGTTGCGCATTGATGACGGCCTCGAGTCCGTCGAACAGAAAGCAGGCGTGCAGTTCTGGCAGGTTCCGTCGAACTTCGAGGATGACCTCGGTGACCACACCGAGGCTGCCCTCGCTCCCGACGAACACACTCAGGCCGTCTATCCCCCCGGCTGGCCTGGCGCGCGCGGGGAAGTCGAGTCGCTCGCCGTCGGGCAGGATGACTGTTGCCCCCTTGACTGCGTGCTCCACCCCTCCGTTCCTCGCCGAGATGGCCCCCGACGCCCGAGTGTTGACCCAGCCGCCGACGGTCGAGATGTGCAGAGACTGGGGGAACTGCCCCAGGGTGAAGCCACGGGCGTTGAGCCAACGCTCCAGAGAGCCGCCCATCGTTCCGGCGCCCACCGTCACGAGCTGTGAGGCGAGGTCGAAGTCACGGACTCCGTCGAGAAGCCGGG
>CAYRLV010000129.1:1363-9680 GCA_964425155.1 uncultured Ornithinicoccus sp.
AGCCGGGTCGACAGCGCTGTTCGGGTGCCGGTCTCCAGGGCTCCGACGACATTGCTCTGTGCACCGAGCACGGTAAACGGCTCGCCCCGCTCGTGAAGCCTGCGGATCTGCTCCTGGGCCTCCTCGGTCGTGCCGGGCTCCAGTACCTCGACGTCGGAGTGCTCGTGGCCGAGGTTTCTGCGCTTGATGCGCATGGGCGTGGCGTCCATCAGACTTGGTTGCGGCCCGGCTGCGACCTGGGCCTTCGCCGTGGCGGTGGGAGCGTCGTTCGTGGGCATCGTTCACCTCATGTCTCGGCGTCGCCCGTGACCACGGGTGACGCAGTGATTGGTCGCAGTGATTGGTCAGGGTGTGCTGTCGCGGTCGAGGCGGTGCAGGTCGTCGCTGAGCGACGCCTTCATCACCTCGACCGCGCGCTGGTAGGTCTGGAAGTACCGTCGGCAGCGAGCGGTCTCCTGTGGGTCGGGTTGCCAGGTGTCTGCAACCCGGACCATCGCGCTCACGGCTTCGTCGAATCCCGCGACGGCCTTGATGCCGACCGCCCCGCAGATGGCCGCGCCGATCAGGGATGCGTCCGCGACCCGGCATCGAGAGCCTGGCAACTCGTAGGCGTTCACCTGCATCTCACACCACGCGTCGGACTTGGCCGCGCCACCCCAGAGGCGCACCTGGCGGACTTCGCCAACAAGGCTCTGGACCGTTTCGAGGATCGCGCGCTGTTCCAACGCGATTCCCTCCATGAACGCCCGGATGATCTGGCCCCTTCGATGGTGTAACCGAAGGCCCAGGAGCGCGCCCGAGAAGTCTGCGTCGTGATGAGGAGATCCCAGCCCGGCGAGGCTCGGGATCACCAGGAGCCCGGTGGCCGGGTCTTCGGCGCTCGCCTGTTGGACCAGAAGGTCGTACGTGTCCTGCCCCGTCCGTTGCGCCAGCTCGAGCTCGGCGCCGCCGAACGTGTCTCGGAACCATCGGAACGTGCCGCCGGCCGCCGACCCGAGCCCTTCGACCTCCCACAGGCCCGGAACCACGTGGGCGAGGCAGTTGAGCCGGCCCCGGCGGTCCGGTGTCGGTGTCTGGCAGGGGGCCACGGCGCCGCCGCCGGTGCCGATTCCGACGGCGACAACTCCGTCCTGTCCTGCACCAACGCCCAGAGCCCCCAGCTGCAGGTCGCCACCCCCCATGACCACGGGGAGCCCCTCCCGCACACCCATGCGGGTGGCGATGTCGGAAGCAAGGCATCCGACCACGGTTCCGGACTCCACGATTCGGGGCAGGTTCGAGGTGTCCAGCCCGACGGTGTCCGCCACATCCGCTGCCCAGTCTCGCGTCTGCAGGTCCAGCAGCCCGAGGTAGGAGGCTTCGGAAGGTGAGATCAGGGCCTCCTTGACTCCCAGCTGGCCCAACAGCATGGTCTGGTGGCCGCCGAACACGTGAGTTGCCCCGACATCAGCGTGTTCCAGGTACCAGAGGATCTTCGACAGCGAGGCCACCGCATCGAGGCGCATGCCGGTGCGCTCGGTGTAGTGCTCCCCCAGGGTGGATTCGATCCTGGTCCTCTGGGCCGCCCCTCGGGTGTCCTGCCACCCGACGTAGTTGCCCTGTGCCCTGAGGTCTCGTCCCAGGGGGATCCAGGTCGCCCGCTGAGCTGAGCACACGACGGCCGAGACGCGCTCCCGATTGACCGCTGCCATACAGGCACGGGTGGCTTCCAGCGCCGTCGCGAACATCACCTCGGGGTCCTGCTCGACCCACCCCGGCCGGGGGTGCAGCGTCGGGTACGACTCGGTAGCGGACGCCAGGATCTGTCCCTCGAGGTCGACGACCGCAACCTTGGTCGCACTCGTCCCGGCGTCGATCGCGAGGATCAGCGGCTCAGTCACAGCAACGCTGCCTGCTGCCCGGTGGCCTCGATGACCTGGCCGGTGACGTACTCGGCGTCATCCGACAGGAGGAACACGACGAGCGGCGCCACGTCCTCGGGCTGTGCGATGCGATTCAGGACGTTGCTCGTCCGCTTCTCGATCGTCTGCGTGCGCTCCGGCTCTGGCATGTTCTCCAGGAGGGGCGTCCATGCTGCCGGGGCGACCGCGTTGACGTTGACACCGAAGGGTGCCATCTCGATCGCCATGGTCAAGGTGAGGCCGACCATGCCGGCCTTGCTGGCCGAGTAGGCGGACTCACTGGACTTGCCCCGAAGTCCCGAGCGAGAGGTCATGTTGACGACCTTGCCATACCGCTGCGCGGTCAGCTCGCGACAAACGTGCTTCGCGAGCAGGAGCGGGCCGACCAGGTTCACGTCGATGGAGCGACGGACCTGCTCCTCGGTGAGGTCGACGAGGCGACTGTCGCCGCCGATGCCGGCATTGTTGACCAGGAGGTGAACCGCGCCGAAGGCTTCCTTGGCCGCGCTGACGATCTGCCTGGCAGACTCCTCGGTCCCGACCGGTACGGCGCAGGCGGCGGCCGCGCCGCCCAAGCCGGTGATTCCGTCTGCCACCTTGGCTGCGGACGGCTGGTCGATGTCGTTGACCAGGACCGCAGCGCCGGCACGGCCGGCGGCCTCGGCGATCGCCCGTCCGATGCCCTGTCCGGCACCGGTGACGATGGCCACCTTGCCGGACAGGACTCCCGGCTCGACCTCGTTGTTATCCATCGACGCCTCCTACGCTCGCGGGATCAGGCGTTGACGATCTCGACGAGCTGTTTGATGGCGAGCCCCGGATCGTCGGCCTGGAAGACGTTGCGGCCGTATACGATCCCCTGCGCTCCGGCCGCGATCACTGCACGTGCCTCCTCGGCGATCTCGTCGAATGGCTTGGCGGCGCCACCCAGGACGAGGATCGGCACGTCCACATCGTTGACGATCGACTCCAGCGCCTCACGCGATCCCGGGTACTCGATCTTCAGCATGTCGGCGCCGAGCTCGAAGGCGATGCGCGCGGCCGTGCCCACGTTGCCGGGCTCCTTCTCCTTGCCTTCCAGTCGTGGGCCCCTGGCCATCGCCTCGACCAGCACCGGGAGGCCCAGGGCGTGGGCGGCGTGAATGTACTCGGCGATGCGTTGGACGTCTTCGGACTCGGTCTGGGGATCCTCCGCGCCGAGCAGCAGGTAGACGTGGCACCCGTCAGCTCCCATCGCACACGCCACCTCGGGCGCCACCGTGGTCCGGAAGGTTCCCTGTCCGTATCCGTAGACGCTCTCCGTGGCCTCGGGGCTGCGCCACAGGTTCGTCCATCCCACCGTCATCCAGACGCCGGGCGCGGCAGGGCGGGAGAGCTCAGCGGCCGACTCGTGCATCTCGCCCGGGCTGAGGATCAACCCGGTGACGCCGGCCTTGATGGCGGACGACACCAGCTCACGCCGCTCAGCCACGCCGTTGATGCCCGGCACCCGGCCCATCAGCATGCCGTGGCTCAGCGCGAGAACGAAGCTGCGACCCCCGTCCGACGGTGCGAACCGAGCTAGACGTCGGGCCTGACCGAGTTGACTCTTCATGTGTAGTTCCTTTCGAATCGAGATGACACAAGCAACGGGGCTGACTTGGCGTCACTCCTTGAGCGCACCAAAGCTGAGCCCGCGAACGAGCTGGCGCTGGAAGATCCAGACGACCAGGAATCCTGGGATGAGGAGCGTGACGGCTCCCGCGGCGAGCTGGTTCACCTCGTCTGCGCCGTAGCCCAGGAAGTTGTACAAGCCGACCGGCCCGGTGACCGCCTGCTCACTGGTCAGGACCGAGGCGACGAAGAAGTCGTTCCAGGAGAGGAGAAACGACAGCACGGCTGCGCCGACCAGACCGGTTCTCGCCAGCGGCATGGAGATCGACACAAAGACGCGGAAGCGAGAGCACCCGTCTACTCTGGCGGCGTCCTCCAACGCGACGGGGATGGACCTGAAGGTCTCCATCAGCATCCAGGTCACGAGTCCCACGATCATCACGGTGTGGGCGAGGATGAGGCCGAGTACGGTGTCGGTCAGTCCGATCTTGTTGTATAGCGAGTAGAGCGGCAGGGCGACGGCCAGCGGCGGGGCCATCCGGGTGGTGAGGACCCAGAACACGTAGTGGTGCTGCCGGCGGGTGGGAAAGCGCACCAGGGCGTATGCTGCGAGGCCGCCGGCGACGGTCGCAAGTGCCACCACGCCGAAGGCCACCATGGCGCTGTTCACGAGGTTGAGCAGCAGATCGGTTCCCCCGAGGGCCTGGCGGTAGGAGTCGAAGTTCGGGTTGACGAACCACAACCAATGCGGTGGCGAAGCGGTCGCCCCCGCCCTGGTCTGGAACGACATGTGCAGCAGCCAGTAGACCGGTGCCAGCGAGAACACGATCCACACGCCGAGGGCGCAGCGGTTCAGCGTCCCAAGAACGCCGAGGCGCTTCTTGGTCTTCGACCCGGTCACGTCCCTGCTCCCTCGCGCGTCGTTCGTTTGAGGGACCTCACCAACAGGCTGCTGAACGCCAGCCCGACCACCAGCAGGAGGACCGCCGCAGACGTGCCCTTGCCGAAGTCGAGATACTGAATCATCTGTCGGTACGCCAGCCAGTTCATCGTGGTGGTGGCCTCACCCGGTCCGCCGCTGGTCAGGACGGCGATCGAGTCGAAGATCTTGAGGGTGTCCACGGCCCGGAAGAACAGGGCGATCAGCAGGTAGGGCGCTATCGCCGGGAGCAAGATGTAGCGAAGTCGGGCGAGCCGGCCGGCGCCGTCGACCGCGGCGGCCTCCAGGGTCTCGCCCGGGACCGAAACCAGCCCGCCATACACGATGACCATGGCGAAGGCGGTCCACTGCCAGACATCGATCACCAGGATCGAGATCAAAGCCGGTGTCTCCGCGCCATACCAGGCCACAGGCTCGATGCCGAGACCACCCAGCAGGTAGTCCACCACACCGTAGGAGGAATTCAACATCGTCTTCCAGCTGTACATGACAGCGATGGGCGCACTCGCCAGAGGAAGCAGGAGGAGGGCGCGGATGAAGTGTTGGCCGCGCTGGATGCGCATCATGGCGAAGGCCAACCAGGTGCCCAGCGACAAGGTGAGCACCACGCTGGCGGCAGTGAGGCACACCGTGATCACGACGGCGTGCCAGAACGATCCGTTGCCGAGCAGATAGCGGTAGTTGCTCAGGCCCGTGAACTGTCCGGTCGCGGAGTCCGTCAGGGACAGGTAGAGCCCATACACGACCGGGATGACGGCCACCAGCACCAACAGGGCGGTCAGGGGAGCCTTGAACGAGCGCCGCAGAGCCCGCGCCTCGCGGGCCGCGCTCGATCGTGCCACGCGCGGTGGACCCTGCCCCTCGATACGGGGAGTCCGCGCTTGGCGCGAGAGTGCCATCGTCGGCATCAGCCACGCATCGCCTTGCGCTGAGCCTCACGCAGCGCCGGTGCGGCCTTCGTCTGTCCCGCAACGGCCGAACTCATTGCGATGGCGAAGTCGGTCCCCACCTTGGGCCACGTCTTGTTGGTGTACAGGTAGGTGTAGGGCTTGGTGGAGGCATGCTGGTACATGTTCAGGACCACGTCAGCGGCCTGCTCGTTGTACGCAGAGCGGAATGCCTTGGAGCGCCAGACCGATTCGCGGGGAACGGCCACCGCAGACTTGCCCAGCAGCACACTGGTCGCCGGGGACGTCGCCCACATCAGGAACAGCCAACCAGCCTTGATGTGTTTGCTGTTCGCGTTGACTCCCAGGACCCAGTGCCAGAAGTTCGGGCTCAGGCCGTGGCCGTTCGTCGGGAACGGGGCTGCGGCGATCTTGTCGGCGTTCGGGTTCTTCTTCGGGTCGTAGTACTCGCCCGCGAAGACCGAGGACTCCAGAATGATGGCGGCCTTGTCTCCGGAGAAGGCCTGGTTGACCTGTTGCCAGTCCCACGAGGCTGCTCCGGCGGGGCCGGCCTCTTGGAGCAGACGGGCGTAGTACTCAACCGCTTGCACCGTTTCGCGCGAGTCGAGTGTCGGCTTGCCGTGCTGATCCAAGATGAATCCGCCGTTGCCGAAGACGAAGCCTTGACAGGTCCAGGCCATCGTGGCCTCAGCCTTGGCTCGCAGGGCGATGCCGGAACGCCCACCCTTCTTGGACTTGACCGCCGCCTCGAGCAGCTGGTCGTAGGTCTTCATCGGCGAGTCCACCAGATCCTTCCGGTAGAAGATCGTCTCGACCTCGGAAGTGATCGGCACGCCGAAGATGTCTCCGGAGTCCCAGCCCACGAAGGACTTCGCGACCGGAAAGATGTCGCCTTGGTCGTAGAACTTCGGGTCGGTCAGGTCCGTGTCCTGGACATACGGGCCGAGTGGAGCGAGCCACTTGTTCGCGACGTACTGCGGATACGAGGGCACCAGCAGCACATCCGGGGTGGCGCTGCCACCCTTGAGCTGGATGGGCAGCTTGGTGATCATGTCCGACTCGCCGGCAGTCAAGACCTTGACCTTGATCCCGGTCAGGGCGGTGAAGGCAGACAGGTGCGGCTGCACGGCCGTGACCCAGGGATGCTCTTGAACCTGCACGACCAGGGTCGTCCCGTCGAACTGCTTCCAGTCGACATCGGCCGACTGCCATCGCTTCAGGTCCTGGCCGGCCGTGCTGCCACCGCCCGAGGACTTGGCGCCAGACACACCGCACCCGGCCAGCCCGGCCGAACCAATAAGCGCTCCCCCAGCGACGGCGTACTTCAGCACGTCGCGCCGCGAAACCCCCGAGTGTGAGCCAATCTGCCCGACCATGACGCCTCCTCGTTGAGCCGCTGATCCACTGAGTGAACCAGCAAATCGCGCAATATGCAATAACCTGCATGCAGGTTATTGGTTGTTCTGCGAATCGGCGCTACCCTCGTGATGTGACTGGTCATCCCGGTGCCCCCGGCCGCCCTGCCGACCTGAGGTCGCCAATGCAGCGAACGGTCGAGCTGCTCGCGGAAGACCTGCTAGGTCGCGAGCCCGAGTCAAAGCTGCCGACCACGCTGGAGTATCAACAGCTCGCGGGCGTGGGCTCTGGAACCGTGCAGCGCGCGTTGTCGACCATCGAGGGGAGCGGTGCGGTGTCATTGTCGCGACACGGCCACCGTGGGACGCGGATCGTGAAGATGCGCCCCGGCCTGCTCTGGTCACTGGCCGGCCGAGGACAGGTGCGCATCGTCGTCCCCATTCCTGGCGCGATCGACGTGTTCGGGTTGAGCAAGGGACTGCGAGCCGAGTTCGACAGGTTCGAGATCCCCTCAGACCTGGGGTATCTGGCCGGAAGCGGCGCCCGCGCAGAAAGCGTCGTCGCCTCCCGAGCCGACGTCGCCGTGATGTCCCGCTCAGCAGCCAGCCTGGTGGCGAAATCCATCGCCAAGGCGGTCCAGGTCATCCAACTTGGTGACGGCTCCTTCTACGGACCCGGCTCACTCGTCGTTTTGGAGCGTGCCGGCGATCCGCGCCCCGCCGAGAAGCCCCTGCGCGTCGGCCGCATCCATGCCTCCACCGACCACGTCCAACTCACTGCAGCCGAATTTCCCGAGACCGATCCCATCACGTACGTCGACCTGCCCTACATGAGCCTCCCCAGCGCCATCCTCCAGGACCAGGTCGATGCCGGGGTATGGCACCGGGCCCTGATGCCTGCGCCCCTCGAACTGCTCGGCCTGGCCGAGCGCCCCCTGAGCAATCCGAAGGCCAACACCGTGCTGGCAGACATGTCCTCGGCAGCCCTGGTCGTTCGGCGCAGCGACTCAGCGCTGCTCCGGTTGTTCAACCAAATCGACCTCCTGGCCGTCGAACAGGTCCAGAAGGAACTGAAGACCCTGGACTCCACCGCGCCCGAAAGCCTGGAGCAGATGTGGAGCCGATGACGGCTCGGTCTTCTTCCTACTTCCAGTTTGGGGGACCACCCTTCCGAAGTTCCGTGGTATGACCAGCGTCTGGCTCCGGCTTTGAGAGCCGTTCGCTGACAACCGGGTGCAACGAGAACGACCCCGGAGGATGGCTCGGTCGCCGGCAGCCGGACTCGCCGGTGGGCTGCGGCCCGTCGCGGCCGCGGCGCACCGCCTCACCACCTGGCCCGCCCAGACTTTCGCGCGCCTGGCCAAAGACCTGATCAGCCGGCCACCGCGTTGAGCGCTCCGACACCTTGACGCGGCACTGTGCCGACCTGCTTCTTGTCACGTCGCACCGGACCTGCCGGGACCGGTCAAGATCTGGGCGAAGGTCAGCACGCGTCCTGGTCGCGGGTGTGCCGACTCCGGATGGTGTACCCGCTCCCCGGTAGCCCGGGATGTCAAACCAACATCCCCCGCAATGGTTCTTGGAAAGGGGTTCACCGCCATGGTGATCACCGACGTGGAC
>CAYRLV010000130.1:0-9588 GCA_964425155.1 uncultured Ornithinicoccus sp.
GGGAGATCGTGCCGGTGTCGGTGCCGCGGCGCAAGGCCGACCCGGTCGAGGTGGCGCAGGACGAGCACCCGCGCGACACGTCCGCGGAGGCCCTGGCCCGGTTGCGTCCGCTCTTCGAGGGCGGCTCCGTGACGGCCGGCAACGCGTCCGGGGTCAACGACGGCGCGGCGGCCATCCTGGTGGCCTCGGGTGCGGCGGTCGAGCGCTACGACCTCACCCCGTTGGCGCGTGTCGTCTCGACGGCGGCCGCGGGCGTCGCCCCGCGAGTCATGGGTGTCGGCCCGGTGCCCGCAGTGCGAAAAGTGTTGGCGCGCACCGGAGTCGACATCGGAGACATCGGCACCATCGAGCTCAACGAGGCGTTCGCCTCGCAGTCTCTCCAGGTGCTGCGCGACCTGGGACTGCCGGACGACGCCGAGCACGTCAACCCGCACGGCGGCGCCATCGCCCTCGGTCACCCGCTCGGCATGAGTGGTGCCCGGCTGGCCCTGTCCGCGGCCATCACGATGGCCGACGAGGACCAGGACCACGCGCTCGCCACGATGTGCGTCGGCGTCGGTCAGGGCATGGCGATGCTGCTCGCGCGCCCGTGACGGCGAGCCGCGACGCCTGGCTCGAGCCGGGGGCCCACGAGGTCGCCCCGGGGGTGCACCGGATCCCGCTGCCGCTGCCGCAGGACGGGCTGCGCGCGGTCAACGTCTACGCGATCCGCGACGGCGAGCGGCTGGTCCTCGTCGACGGCGGGTGGACCCTGCCCGCGAGCGAGGAGCTGCTGGCCCGTTCGCTCGACGAGCTGGGGCACGGGCTGGGTGACATCGGGCAGTTCCTGGTCACGCACGCGCACCGCGACCACTACACCCAGGCGGTGGCGGTGCGCCGCCGGTTCGGCGCCCACGTGAGCATCGGCGAGGGCGAGCAGCCCTCGATGGCGCTGCTGACGCCCGACCGGCCCGCGCACGAGATCGCCCAGGTGCGGCTGCTCGAGCGGTCGGGTGCCCCCGCACTGGCCGCGACGGTGCGCCAGCTGGCGCCGCCGAGTCCGGACCGCACCGACTGGGAGCCGCCGGACCAGTGGCTGTCCGACGGGGCCAAGGTGCGGCTGGACGAGCGCACGCTGGAGGCGGTGCACACGCCCGGCCACACCCGCGGTCACCTCGTCTACCACGACGCGGCCCACCAGATCCTGTTCGCCGGGGACCACGTGCTGCCGCACATCACCCCCTCGATCGGGTTCGAGCAGGCCGTCGTCCCCTCACCGCTGGCCGACTACCTCACCTCGCTGCGGCTGGTCCGCGCGATGCCGGACGCCCTCCTGCTCCCCGCCCACGGCCCCGTCACGCACAGCGTGCACGAGCGGGTCGACGAGCTGTTGACCCACCACGAGGAACGGCTCGACGCGAGTCTTGCCGCGCTGCGCAGCGGCGCGGACACCGCATACGAGGTGGCCGGTCTGCTGGGCTGGACCCGCCGGCACCGGGCGCTCGCGGACCTGGACCCGTTCAACCAGATGCTCGCGGTGCTCGAGACGGGGGCTCACCTGGCGGTGCTGGCCGAGCGCGGGCACCTGCGACGGGAGGAGCGGGACGGCGTCGTGCACTACGTGCTGCCCTGATCGCCGCTGATCGGCCCCGCGTCAGGCGAGCAGGTCGTCGATCTCCCCGGCGGTCGGTGCCGTGGCCGGGCCGCGCCGCGTCACCTTGATCGCGCCGGCGGCATTGGCCCGCCGGGCCGCCTCGACCCAGGGGAGGCCCGCCGCGCGGCCGGCGCAGAGGACGCCGGTGTGCGTGTCGCCGGCGCCGTTGGTGTCCACCGGGTCCCGCGGGAAGCCCTTGACGTGGGTGGTCTGGCCGTCCTCGTGGACGGCGCACCCCTCCGGGCCGTCCCGCACCACCACGACCGCGCCGGGCGGCAGCTGCTCGGCGACGAGGGCAGCGGCCTCGCGGAAGTCCGTCGCGCCCGTCAGGGCCTGCGCCTCCTCGGCGTTCGAGGTCCAGACCGTGGTGCCCCCGAGTGCGCGGGTGCGGACGTCGCCGGGCAGGTCGGCGAAGGCGGCGCCGGGGTCCAGCACCACGACGACGCCCTCCGGCAGCGTGGCCAGCCACTGCTGCAGCGGTGCCCTGGTCGGGTCGAGCAGCGAGTAGCCGCTCACGCAGACCAGGTCGCCGGCGACGGGAGCGCAGGTCTGCAGGCTCTCCACCGTGATCCGTCGCTCGGCGCCTCGCGTCGTGACGAACGTCCGCTCGGCCGACGGCTCGACCATGACGAAACAGATGCCGGTGTCGAGCTCCGTCACGACCGGGCTGGAGACACGAACTCCCTCGTCCTGCAACGCTTTCCGCACCAGATCGCCGTTGGGCCCGGTGCCGTGGGCGCCGGCGTGGACGCAGTCGGCGCCGGACCGCGCGGCGGCGAGCAGGATGGTCACGGCTCCACCGGCGTGCCGGGCGAAGGACCGGGCCATGGAGTTCTGGCCCCGCTCGGGCAGCGCGGGGACCTCCGCCACCTCGTCGACGAGCGCCTGGGCGGTGTGGATGACGCGCGGGTTGCTGGCCATGGACGCCGAGTATGCCGTCCCTCGCCCCCGCCTGCCTATGCTCACCCCGGGCCGGTTTGCTCACCTGAGGCCGGTTCCGTGAGCTGCTCAGGCGGTCCGCAGTGAGCAAAGCGGCCGCGAGTGAGCACGAGCAGTCCGGTCGGCGGGCACGTCGGCCGGCGTGGACGGGCACGAGTGGTTCGGCGAGAGAGCGAGGCGGTATGGCGGGCACGGGCACCGTGGTGGGTGAGGACGGCCTGGCGCGGCCGGTGTGGGCGTCGACCGACCCGCTGCTGCGGGACTACTACGACACCGAGTGGGGCATGCCCGTGCGCGACGAACGAGGCATGTTCGAGCGGATCAGCCTCGAGGCGTTCCAGTCCGGCCTGTCCTGGGCGACGATCTTGCGCAAACGCCCGGCCTTCCGGGCCGCCTTCGACGACTTCGACCCCGACGCGGTGGCCGGGTACGACGAGACCGACGTCGAGCGCCTGATGGGCGACGCCGGCATCGTGCGCAACCGGCGCAAGATCGACGCCACGATCACGAACGCCCGGGCGACGGTCGCGCTCCGCGAGGACGGCGGTTTGGCGGACTTCGTCTGGTCGTTCCAGCCGGGGACCACCCCCGCGCCCCGGACCCCTGAGGAGGTCCCCACCCGGTCGGCCGAGTCGGTGGCGCTGGCCAAGGCGCTGCGCGGGAAGGGTTTCGTCTTCGTCGGCCCGACCACGATGTTCGCGCTGATGGAGGCGGTCGGGATCGTCGACACCCACCTGGTCACCAGCCACCGCCGCGGATCCTCCGGCGTCTGGCCCGGCTGACCTGCCCCGGCTCACCCGCTCGGGCTGGTGCGGTCCGCGGTGTGGGGCGGGCGCCCGCTCGGCATGGCAGGCTGGAGTCATGGGACTCGACGGGGCGCCTCCCGACACACCGGGACCACTGGATCTCCGGCGGCCGGCCAACCTGGTGAGCCCGCGGGCCGTGTGGTTCTGGACGCTGCGGGCCGCGTGGGGCTGGTTCCTGTTGCTGATCGGTCAGGCGGTGTGGTGGGTCGTCGACCACGACCGCCTCGGCTGGCACGTCCTCGGGCTGGCCGTGACCGTCGTGGTCGGCGCGGCGCACCTGGTGGTGATGCCCCGGTGGCGCTACCGCGTGCACCGGTGGGAGGTCACCGACACCGCGGTCTACACCCAGTCCGGCTGGTTCGACCAGGAACGCCGGATCGCACCGCTGTCCCGCGTGCAGACCGTCGACACCGAGCGGGGCCCGCTCGAGCAGCTCTTCCGGCTGTCCAACGTCACCGTCACCACGGCCTCCGCGGCCGGGCCGCTGCGGATCCGCGGGCTCGACCTGGACGTCGCCGAGCGCCTCGTGCGCGACCTGACCGTCGTCACCGGCCGCAGCGAGGGTGACGCGACGTGACCGGACCCGATCCGCTGACCGCGTCCGGCGACGTCACGGGCGACACCCCTCCCGACGCCGGCTGGCGGCGGCTGTCGGCCCGCATGCTGCTGGTGCACCCGGTGCGTGAGGTGGTGCGCTTCATACCGGCCCTGATCGGTCTGGTGGCTCTGGGGGCGAGTGGCGACCGGGGACAGTGGTGGTGGGGCCCGGCCGGCGTGCTGGTGGCGGTCGCGGCCGGTGTCGCCCGGTGGTTCACGACGCGCTACCGGTTCACCGCCGACCAGGTGCAGCTGCGCAGCGGACTGCTGCAGCGCAAGTCGTTCACCGCGCCGGCCGACCGGGTCCGCACCGTCGACGTGACCGCCTCGCCGCTGCACCGCGTGCTCGGGCTCGCCAAGGTGGAGATCGGCACCGGGGCCGACGAGAGCCGGTTCGCGCTCGACGGGCTGCCGACCGACCAGGCCGCAGCCCTGCGGGCCGAGCTGCTGCACCGCGCGGACGCGCCGGGGACGGCGGGCCCGGTGGGGGAGGCGGCCGTCGATGGGGTGGCGACCACGGGGCCGGCCGTGGCCGGCCGCGGGGAGTCCCCGGCCGGTGCGGACTCCGCGCGCGTCGAGGCGTCCGAGGACGTGCTGCTCCAACTGGATCCGGCGTGGGTGCGCTACGCGCCCTTCGCGTTGTCCGGCGCCCTCGCCGCGCTCGCCACGCTCGGCGTCGCCTGGCGGGTCGGCGACGACCTGCTCGGTGACGAGCGCGAGGCCGGGGTCGCGCAGTGGACGGCCGACCGGGTCGAGTCGATCGGTGCCCTGGTCGCCGTGCTGATCGGCCTGGTGCTGCTGCTCGTCTTCATCACCGTGTTGTCGGTGCTGGGCTACCTGCTCGCCTACTGGGGGTTGCGGCTGACCCGGCACCGGGGCGGCACCCTGCACCTGTCGCGTGGCCTGCTGACCACGCGGGCCACGAGCATCGAGGAGCGGCGGCTGCGCGGGGCCCGGCTCGCCGAACCCTTGCCGCTGCGGCTCGTCGGTGGCGCACGGCTGTCCGCCATCACGACCGGCCTGAAGTCGGGGGAGAGCGCCCTGCTCGTCCCGCCCGCGCCGGCACCGGTCGCCCGCGGGGTCGGCTCGCTGGTGGTGGGCGAGGACGGCCTGTTCGACCACCCCCTCGTCCCGCACGGTCCGGCTGCCCGGCGCCGCCGCTTCATCCGCGCGACCGTGCCGCCGCTCGTGCTCGCGGTGGCCGCGGCCGTCGGCTGGAGGTTCGGCCTGCCGAGCTGGATCCCCTTGGTCCTGTTGGTGATTGCGGCCCTCGGCGTGCCGGTGGCGGTCGACCGCTATCGCGGCCTCGGCCACGCCGTGGCCGGACGGTTCCTCATCACCGGCGAGGGCTCGTTCGACCGGCAGCGCAGCGTGCTGGAGCGTGACGGCATCATCGGCTGGAACCTCCACCAGACGTTCTTCCAGCGGCGCGCCGGCCTCGCCACGCTGAGCGCCACGACGGCCGCCGGCGACGAGCACTACGACGTGGTCGACGTGCCGACGGCCGAGGCGGTGCGGCTGGCGGAGGAGGCGGTGCCCGGCCTGCTGGCGCCCTTCCTCACCGGCGGCACCACTCGCCATACCTGAGAAGTCGCGGTGTGAGCGGCTCGTCGACGGGCCGCTCACGCCGCAACTCCTCGAAGGCGTATGGGGAGTGGGCGTCAGATCCAGCTGGGGAACCACATCCGCAGCTCCCACGAGTCGCGGGGGATCACCTGCGCGGTGTAGATCGGGTAGAAGAAGAAGAACAGCACCACGGACAGCACGACGAACCCGCCGACGCAGAGGGCTCCCACCTGGCGCCGGCGCACCGAATGCTCCCGTCGGCCCAGCACCATCCCGGCGACGAAGACCACCGACAGCACGACGTAGGGCACGAACGCGACGGAGTAGAACGAGAAGATCGTGCGGGCCTGGTAGTAGAACCACGGCAGGTAGCCACCGACGTAGCCGGCCAGGATCGCGCCGGCCCGCCAGTCACGGCGCAGCGCCCACATGAACAGCAGCACGAAGATCGCGACCGTCGCCGCCCACCAGATCGTCGGGGTGCCGATCGAGGTGATCGCCTTGCTGCACTCGGCGACCGTGCAGCCGTCGTGCCCCTGCTTCGGCGACTCGTAGAAGAACGACGTGGGTCGGCCCTGGATCATCCACGACCACGGGTTGGTCTGGTAGGGGTGGCTGGAGTGCAGCCCGATGCTGAAGTTGTACATCTCCACGTGGTAGTGCCACAGCGAACGGAGGCTGTCCGGCAGCCACGCGAAGTTGGCCGAGTCCGGCCCGATCGCCTTGCCGGACGTGGCCGGATGGGTGAGCGCCCAGGTGCGGTCGTAGCCGTCGTCGGTCAGGAACCAGCCCAGCCACGACCCGACGTAGACGACGGCCGCCGTGCCGACCATGGCGAGCGCGGCGAACAGCCCGTCCAGCACGACCGCCCCGACCCACCAGTGCCGGACCCCGGCCGCGCGCCGCGCACCCATGTCCCAGAACACCGTCATCAGCCCGAACACGGCGAGGAAGAAGACCCCGGACCACTTGCTCCCGCAAGACAATCCGAGGCACACCCCGGCGACCCACCGCCACGGCCGCAGGCCGAGCGAAGGCCCGAACAGCATGGTGCGTTCGAGCCGTTCGCCGCCCGCATCCCGGAGGGCACCCACCCGTTCGGCCAGGATCCCGCGGGTGCGGTCGCGGTCGATCAGCAGGGCGCAGAACCCGGCCAGCGCCCAGAACATCACGAACAGGTCGAGCAAGGACGTGCGCGAGTGCACGAAGTGGTGCCCCTCGAACGCCAGCAGCGTCGAGGCGAGCGTCGCGAGCACCGGCGACCGGAACAGCCGCCAGGCGGCCCGGCCCACCATGAGGATGGACAGCGTCCCGCACAGCGCCACCCCGAAGCGCCAGCCGAACGAGCTGTCGATGCCGAAGATCTGCTCGCCGGCCGCGATGATCCACTTGCCGACCGGCGGGTGCACCACCATGTCGCCCGCGGTGCCGAACACGTTGGGCGTGCCCTGGGTGAACAGCTCGTCCGGCTTCTTCAGGTTGCTCCGGTTGCGCAGCTCGACGCCGTGCAGCAGGTAGGAGTAGCCCTCCTTGACGTAGTAGGTCTCGTCGAAGACCAGCTGGTGCGGCCGACCCAGGCGCCAGAACCGCAGGAAACCGCCGATCACCATGGCGATCAGCGGTCCCAGCCATCCCCACAGCACGAGGGTGGGGGAGGTGTCGTGCCTTCCGAGCAGCCGTTCCCGCAGCTGCTCGGTCGCCGTCATGGCCGACATCGTATGCAGCGTGTCTGGCTCGGGCGCGTGCGGTCGCCGGTCCCCCAGCAGGGCGGTCACGGGAGGACCGGGGTGCGCTCCACCCGCATCGGCGCGGTGGCCGGCTCGGTCACGTCAGTTCGGGCCGGGGAGTGAGGGTGCGCGGATCCCACTCCAGCCACGCGTCATACCGGTCCAACCGAGCCAGGTCGACGACCTCGACGACCTTCCCCTGGCGGATGACCACGGCGACGAGCCCGCCGACGGTGGGGTCGTCGTAGGTGGGTGCCGGGTCGGTGGTGACGAGGGGGTAGGAGACCCAGGTGGCCTCCGCCATGATCCAGACCAGGTCGCGCCCGGCGGCGGTGAGCAGGCTTGGCAGCCGGGCGGGTTCGTCAGCGTCGACGACCACGGAGGCGCCGTAGACGATCGGCAGGTGGTCGTCGGCCACCTCGGCGAGGGCCTGCGGCAGCAGGTCGAACATGTCGCCGTGACGCAGGTCGATCTCGGTGTCACGGACCCGGGCCAGACCGCCGCCGAGGCGCACCAGCTTGGTGGTCTCCTCCGGGTCCACCGCGGACACCAGCCAGTCGGCGTCGTCCGGCCGGCCGGCGTCGATCGGGTCGAGCTCCAGGCCGATCCGCTCGGCGATCTCGAGTTCCTCGGCGAGACCGGGCGGCAGGTCACCACGCAGGTGGCACTCCAGGGTGACCGGGCCGTCGCCGATGGTCACCCGTCCGTAGTCGAACCGGTAGAAGTCGGGCAGCAGCCCGAGGCCCGCCGCGGCGCCGAGCTCGATGAGCGCGACCGGACGGCCGTCGCCGTGGGTCGTGGCCGCCCAGGTGATCCCCGGCCGGACCTGGGCCCACACCTGCGGGTCGTTCTGCCGGGCGGCGCGGCCGCACAGCGGCACGAGGGCGTCGTGGTGGCCGGTCACGAAGTCGCGCCAGGCGTCGACGAGAGGCTTGCCGGCGGAACGCATCCCGCCGAGGGTCGGGTAGAACTCGGCCAGCCGGTGGTCGGTGGCGCTGGTGCGCAGCAGGTACTGCACGGGGGTGAACAGCTGCGACGGCTGGACCACCTCGCGCTCGCCGCTCGGGGCGTCGTGCGAGTCGTACCAGTCGATCAGCGGGGCGGCCAGCTCGGGCTCCGCCGCGACGGCGGTGCAGAGGCGCTGGTGGACCGGGCTGTCGGCATACTCCTTCTCCGCCCACTCGCCGAAGACGTCGGCGATGTGCTCGGCCGTGGCCGCGCGGTCGGTGGGCGCGGTTCCGCGGGACTGCGTGGTGCTCATGGACAGGTGAATCTCCCCCTGACGGGCGCGTGCGCCCGCCCGACATCAGCTGGTGTGCAGGTCAAGACACCAGTCCTACCAGAATCGCGGCCCCAGGGGGACCGGTCGACGACATGCGAGACGGCGAACGGGCACCCGTGCCCACCTAGGATCGGCTGCATGACGGGCTCAGCGACGCAGGGGGGCACCGTGGTGCTCGCGGCCACGCCGATCGGCGACCCGCGCGACGCGGCACCGCGGCTGGCCGAGGAGCTGGAGCACGCGGACGTGGTCGCCGCGGAGGACACCCGGCGGCTCACCCGGCTGTGCCAGGCGCTCGGGGTGACGCCTGGCGGCACGGTGCTCAGCTACCACGAGCACAACGAGTCCTCCCGGACCTCGGACCTGCTGGAGCGGCTCCGGGCCGGGGCGCGGGTCGTGGTCGTCACGGACGCCGGGATGCCGTCGGTCTCCGACCCCGGCTACCGGCTCGTCACCGCGGCCGCGGCGGAGGGGATCCGGGTCACCTGCGTGCCCGGGCCGAGCGCCGTGCTGATGGGGCTCGCGGTGTCCGGTCTGCCGGTCGACCGGTTCTGCTTCGAGGGGTTCCTCCCGCGCAAGCCGGGCGAGCGCGGCCGGGCCCTCGCCGCACTCGTCGGGGAGCCGCGCACCTTGGTGTTCTTCGAGGCGCCGCACCGCCTCGCGGCCACGCTGGAGGCGATGGTCGGGGCGTTCGGGGCCGAGCGCCCCGCCGCGGTGTGCCGGGAGCTCACCAAGACCTACGAGGAGGTCCGTCGCGGCGCCTTGCGGGAGCTCGCCGGCTGGGCGGCCGACGGCGTCAGGGGCGAGATCACGGTGGTGGTCGGTGGTGCCCCCGCGCAGCCCGCGGACCTCGACGCGTCGGTGAGCGAGGTGCTGGCCCGCGTCGAGCGGGGCGAGCGCCTCAAGGACGTGTGCGCGGACGTCGCCCGCGACACCGGGCTGTCCAAGAAGGCGCTGTATGACGGTGCCCTCACCGCCCGCAGGCACCCGCGCCCCTGAGGAATCCCCGTGCGTGAGTCTTCGCGCGGCATCGTCGTG
>CAYRLV010000131.1:0-9519 GCA_964425155.1 uncultured Ornithinicoccus sp.
TCTACTACCTGGTGCCCAACTTCGAAAGCAAGGTGATGCAGAACCCGAAGGTGCGTCAGGCTCTGGCCATCTCGACGGACAAGCAGGCCGCGATCACCGCGCAGGGCGGCAAGACGTTCGGCGTCCCGGCCACCGGCCTGATCAACCCGAACACACCCGGCTACAAGAAGTTCGACGTGTTCGGCGCACCGCCCCAGGGTGACCCGGCCAAGGCCAAGAAGCTGCTGCAGGAGTCCGGTGTGTCGATGCCGGTGAAGATCAACTACATCTACAGCGGCGGCACCCCGACGTCCGACAAGGCCGCGTCGGCGCTGAAGGAGGGCTGGGAGAAGGCCGGCTTCAAGGTGAGCCTGCAGCCGGAGACGCAGAACTACTACCCCATCGTCCAGAACCCCGCCAAGCAGGACACGTGGGACGTGGCCTGGGGAGCCTGGGGATCCGACTGGCCGGGCGCCTCCACGGTGATCCCGCCGCTGTGGGACTCCCGGGTCAACCTCGCCAAGGGCACGAGCGGGCAGGACTACGGCCGCTACGACAGCGACAAGGTCAACAAGGCCATTGACGCCGCCTACCGGATCACTGATCCCGCCAAGCAGAACAAGGCCTGGGGCGACATCGACGAGATGCTCGCCAAGGACGTCGCCTACATCCCGCTCAGCGTGACCAAGTTCTTCCTGATCCGCGGCTCGGGCGTCACCAACTGGATCGACAACCCGGCCATGGCCGACGCTCCCGACCTCGGGTCGCTCGGCGTGACCGGCGGCTGACCTCGCACCGACCGCCGGTCATCGCGAGGGACCGCGCCGGGCAAGTGCCCACCAGAAGCCGCCCAGGCCCTGCGTCGCGGTCAGGGCCACGGTGGCGCTGGACCGGGTGAGCCCGGCGAGGTAGGCGGCGGGGTCGGCGGAGGCCAGCTCCCGTGCAGGGACGGCACCGTCGGCCCCGAGCCGCCGCAACGCCTCGCGCTGGGTGACCAGCTCGTCGTGGTCGAGGGAGTCCATCGCCACGTGGGCGGTGAGGTCGCAGGAGCCGTCCGGCACCGGCGCGACCACCCGTCCGTGCCGGAAGCCGGTCAGGGTGCCGCTCGCCGGGCGGTCCTCCCGTCGGTGGCCGTAGTCGATGGCCACCGCCACTCCGCCGTCCACCCGCGACAGCAGGTCCCGCCAGGCCAGGTCGCGGGTGCGGCCGACCTCGACCCGGTCGCCGGTCCTCGCGTGCGGACCCTCGCGCCAGTGACCGTCCCGCTCGCACCAGGCCAGGTCCGGCCCGGCCAGGGGGTCGCCGAGCCGCTCCTCGCCGGTCGCCGGGTCCACCAGCACGACCCGCATCGTGCCCTCGGCGTCCCGCTCCGCCACCGTGCACGGCACGACGTCGAGCCACTCACCCGCCACCACCAGCGCTTCGGTGAGGTCGGAGAGGCCGGCCGGCAGGTCCGCACCGCCGGGCGAGACGAGCCACTCCGCCCCCTCCGGCAGATCCGGGGCGTCAGCCACGTCGACGCCGAGCAGCGCGAGATCCGGGGCGATCGCGTGCACGTGGGTGAGCAGCTCGCCGCGACCGGCCCCCAGGTCCACCAGCCGGGTCAACCCCTCCCGGCGAGCCAGTGCCACCAGCGCCTGCGCGTACACCTCGCCGACCCCCGGTGCGCCCTGGGCCGACGTCGCGAAGTGTGCCGCGGGGCCGCCCTGCGTGCGATAGAAGCCGGACCCCCCATACAGGGCCTCCTGCCACGCCTGCCGCCACGGGACCCACGCCATGACCGACACGCTAGAGCCTGGCCGACCGCGCTAGCGTTTCGGGCGTGAGCAACGAGGAGCCACGTCCCGCCCGGCTCGCGGTGGGGATCGTCGGTGCGGGACGGGTGGGCGCCGTGCTCGGCGCGGCCCTCGGTCGGGCGGGACACCACGTGGTCGCGGCCTCCGGGGTGAGCGAGGCGTCGCGCGACCGGGCCGCGGCGCTGTTGCCGGGGACTCCGCTGCTCCCGGTGCCCGAGGTGGTGGAGCGAGCCGAGCTGCTGCTGCTCACGGTCCCCGACGACGACCTGCCCGGGCTGGTGCGCGGGCTGTCGACCTCGGGGGGCTGGCAGGCCGGGCAGATCGTGGTGCACGCCTCGGGGGTGCACGGGGTGTCGGTCTTCGAACCGGCCCTGGAGCACCACGTGCTCGGCGTCGCGCTGCACCCGGCGATGACCTTCACGGGGACCCGGATGGACCTCGAGCGTCTGGTCGACTGCTGCTTCGGAGTGACCGCGCCCGAACCGCTGCGACCGGTGGCCGAGGCGCTGGTCGTGGAGATGGGTGGTGAGCCGGTCTGGGTGGCCGAGCAGGACCGTGGCCGCTACCACGCCGCTCTCTCGCACGGCGCCAACCACCTGGTGACCCTCGTGGCGCAGGCGATGCAGGTGCTGCGCTCGGCCGGTGTCGAGGACCCCCGCCGTGTCATCGCCCCGCTGCTCGAGGCGGCGCTCGAGGGCGCCCTCAGCTCGGGTGATCTCGCCCTCACCGGGCCGGTCGCCCGCGGCGATGCCGGTACCGTGGCGGCGCACCTGCACGAGCTGTTCGACGAGACGCCCGATGTCCGGGCGAGCTATCTCGCGCTGGCCCGCGCGACCACCGAGCGCGCCCTCGCGAGCGGGCGCCTGACGGCGGCCCGTGCCGAGCCGCTGTTCGACGTCCTCGCCACGCCCAAGGAGCATCCATGAGCACCCCACGAAGAGCACCCCACGAAGTCCTCGCTCGTGCCTCGCTCGGTACTTCGCGGGGACCCCGCTCTCCAGTTCGCTCGGATACGTCGCGGGAACCCGGCGGGACGGACCCAGCCGGTGCGCCACGGGTCGCCCACACCCGCGACGAGCTCGCCGCGGCGCGCACGGAGCTCCCGGGCCACGTCGCCGTGGTCATGACGATGGGTGCGCTGCACGAGGGGCACGCGACGCTGATCCGGCGCGCCCGTGAGCGGGCCGACCACGTGGTCGTGACCATCTTCCTCAACCCGCTGCAGTTCGGTGCGGGGGAGGACCTCTCCCGCTACCCACGGACCATCGACGACGATCTGGCGATCTGCACGCGGGAAGGGGTCGACCTCGTCTTCGTGCCCACCCCGGACGTCGTCTACCCCGACGGCGACCCCGGCGTCCGCGTCTCGGCCGGGCCGCTCGCCACCGTGCTCGAGGGCCAGTCACGGCCCGGGCACTTCGACGGGGTGCTCACGGTCGTCGGCAAGCTGCTGCACCTCACCCGGGCGGACAGCTCCTACTTCGGGCAGAAGGACGCCCAGCAGCTGCTGCTCATCCGGCGGATGGTGCGCGACCTCGACTTCCCGGTCGAGATCGTCTCGGTGCCGACGGTCCGCGAGTCCGACGGCCTGGCCATGAGCAGCCGCAACACCTACCTCACCGCATCCGACCGCGAGGTGGCCCGCTGCCTGTCGACGGCCCTGTATGCGGGCGCCGCCGCGGCTCCCGAGGGTCCCTCCGCGGTCCGCCGTGCGGCCCGCGAGGTGCTGGTGCGGGAGCCGCTCGCCCTGGTCGACTACCTCGTCCTGGTGCACCCGACGACGCTGGAGGACGTGCCCGAGTGGTACCGCGGTGAGGCCCTGCTCGCGGTTGCCGGACGGGTCGGCACCACCCGCCTGATCGACAACCTGCCGGTGGCCGTCGGGCCGGGAGGCGGTGCGCTGGAGGTCTTCTCGGCGGGCAGCACGGATCTGTCGGCCGGCGACGGGCCGCGCCCGTGAGCCTGCAGCTGCCGGCCCGGCTCGTGGCGCCGGAGCCGGGGTGGACGACCACGGCGGACGTGATCGTCGTGGGGTCGGGGATCGCCGGGTTGTGCGCCGCGCTGCGGCTGCGGCAGCGGGTCGACCGCGTGCTGCTGGTCACCAAGACGGTGTTGTCCGAGGGCTCCACCCGCTGGGCGCAGGGCGGCATCGCCGCGGCGCTCGACCCCGGCGACTCGCCCGCCGAGCACCTGCACGACACCCTGGTCGCCGGTGTCGGGGTGTGCGACGTCGCCGCGGTGGAGGCGCTCGTGTCGGAGGGGCCGCAGCGCGTGCGCGAACTTGTTGCTCTCGGAACGGAATTCGATCGCGGCCCGGACGGCGAGCTGGCGCTGACCCGCGAGGGCGGGCACCACCGCGACCGGATTGCGCACGCGGGCGGAGACGCCACGGGCAAGGAGATCTCGCGCGCCCTGATCGCGGCACTGCGAGCCGTCATCGACGACCCGGGCATCGAGCTGCTCGAGCACGCGCTGGTGATCGACGTGCTCCGGGCCGACGACTCCCGCGTGTGCGGCGTCACCCTGCACGTCATCGGCGAGGGACGGATCGACGGCGTCGGAGCCGCGCTGGGC
The DNA here is from genome assembly GCA_964425155.1 of uncultured Ornithinicoccus sp. Classification (GTDB taxonomy): domain Bacteria; phylum Actinomycetota; class Actinomycetes; order Actinomycetales; family Dermatophilaceae; genus Segeticoccus. The sequence goes on from CAYRLV010000131.1 coordinate 4,350, forward strand.
CGCGCCGTCGTGCTGGCCACCGGCGGACTCGGCCAGGTCTACTCCGCCACCACCAACCCGTCGGTCGCCACCGGCGACGGCGCGGCCGCGGCGCTGCGGGCCGGGGCCACGGTCGCCGACCTCGAGTTCGTCCAAGTCCACCCGACCGTGCTGTGGCTCGGCGAGGGCTCCCGCGGGCAGCAGCCGTTGATCTCCGAGGCCGTGCGCGGGGAGGGCGCCGTCCTCGTCGACACCGACGGTGTGCCCTTCATGCAGGGGGTGCACGAGCTGGCCGACCTCGCGCCGCGCGACGTCGTGGCGCGCGCGATCGTCGACCGGATGGCCGCGACCGGCAGCGACCACGTCTACCTCGACGCCCGGGGGCTCGGCGGCCCGTTCCTGGAGCGGCGTTTCCCGTCGATCCTGGCGCGGTGCCGCGAACTCGGTTTCGACCCGGCCACCGAGCTGCTCCCCGTCGCGCCGGCCCAGCACTACGCCAGCGGAGGAGTGCGCACCGACCTGCGCGGCCGCAGCTCGCTCGACGGCCTCTACGCCGTGGGGGAGGTGTCGTGCACCGGGGTGCACGGCGCCAACCGGTTGGCGTCCAACTCCCTCCTCGAGGGCCTCGTGTTCGCCCACCGGGTGGCGGACGACGTGATCGAGCGCCTGGGCGCCGGTGAGCTCGCCCCGGTGGATCCGGTGCCGCCCACCGAGCCCTCGACCCTGCTGCCCGCCGCGGCGCGCACCGAGATCCAGCGGACCATGACCGCCGGCGCCGGTGCCGTCCGCACGGCCCACTCCACCGCTCAGGCGGCCAAGACCCTCGCGCAGCTGGCTGCCCGTGCGGGCGACACCGAGCCTGCACCCGGCCCGGGGGCGTGGGAGACCACCAACCTGCTGCACGTCGCGCAGCTGCTCACGCACGTCGCCGGGCTGCGGGAGGAGACGCGGGGCGGCCACGTCCGCTCCGACTTCCCGGACCGTGACGACGCCTGGCGTGGACACACGTATGCCGTCCGCGGCCCGGCCGGCGACGTCACCACCGCGTTCCACGCCGTCCCGTCGCAGGAGCCCGCATGAACGACTTCCCGGCCGATCTCGCCGACCTCGTGGTGCAAGCGGCTCTGACCGAGGACCTGGGCGGGGTGCCCGGCGTCGACGTCACCAGCGACGCCACCATCCCGGTGGAACAGCTCAGCACCGGTCACGTGGTCGCCCGCGCCGCTGGGGTCGTCTCGGGAATCCCGTTGATACCTCTGGTCTTCGAGCAGGTCACGGGCAGGCTCGGGCTGACCGGCGTGGACGTCGAGACGGTGCGCAGCGACGGTGACCAGGTGGCGGCGGGTGACGTGCTCGCCATACTGCGCGGATCGACCCGGGCGACCCTGGTGGGCGAGAGGACCCTGCTCAACCTGATGAGCCGGCTGTCCGGCATCGCCACACACACCAGGCGCTGGGTCGACGCCGTCGACGGCACCGGCGCGCGGGTGCTCGACACCCGCAAGACCACGCCGGGGTTGCGCGCGCTCGAGAAGTACGCCGTCCGGTGCGGTGGCGGCACGAACAAGCGCATGGGGCTGTTCGACGTGGCGATGATCAAGGACAACCACAAGCTCGCCGCGGGCTCGGTGTCGGCAGCGTTCGACCTGGTGCGGACGGCACACCCCGGCGTGGAGATCCAGGTCGAGGTGACGACGGTCGAGGAGGCCTTGGAGGCGGTCGCGGCCGGAGCCCGGTTCCTGTTGTGCGACAACATGTCCGTGGACGACTTGGCGGCGACGGTCAAGGCCGTGCGGGAGGCCGACGCGCAGGTCGAGCTGGAGGCGACGGGCGGCCTCACTCTGGAGGTGGCGCGCGACTACGCCGAGACCGGCGTGGACTACCTCAGCGTCGGGGGCCTGACCCACTCGTCGCCGATCCTCGACCTCGCCCTGGACCTCGTCCCGCGTCGAGGCCGATGATCCCCGACGGACAGGCCACCAGTGCCCTGTGGTCCAGCGACGCCTGGCGTGCCGACGCCGTCCGCTGGGTGGATGCACGACTGTCCGACGTCGGTCTCGAGCGGGTCGGACCTCCGGAGCAGGTGCGGGTCCGCGCGTGGTCGACGCAGCTGCGCGTTCCCGTCCGCGGCGACGACCCCGTGTGGCTCAAGGCCTGCGCACCGCAGACCGCCCACGAGGGCTCGGTGCTGGAGGTGCTCGCCCGGCGGGCACCGGAGTCGGTGGTGGCACCGATCGCCGTCGACCACTCTCGCGGCTGGATCCTGACCCCGCACGGAGGCACCGTGCTGCGAGAGCAGGTCGACGCGGGTGACGTGGCACGGAGGTGGGAGGGCGTGCTGCGGGCCTTCGCCGAACTCCAGCGCCGAACCGTGCCGATGGTGCCCGAGCTGCTGGCCGCCGGTGTGCCCGACCATCGCCCGGCACCACTGGCGGAGTGCGGCGCAGACCTGCTCGCCGGTCAGGTCGACGGTCCGCGGCTCGTGTCCTCGCTGCGTGCGGCCTGCGCCCGGCTCGACGACAGCCCCGTGCCCGCAGCCCTCCAGCACGACGACTTCCACACCGGCAACGTCTTCGTCGACGGGGACGCACGGCCACGCTTCTTCGACTGGGGCGACTCCTACGTGGGGCATCCCTTCTCGGCACTGCTGATCGGCCTCGCCGCGCTCCCTCACCAGTACGACGTGGAGCTCGACCGGGGCGGACGCGAGCGCCTCGTCGCGGCCTACCTCGACCCCTGGTCGGACCTGGGGCCGCCGGACCGACTGCGGGAGGACCTGGACGACGCGCTGCTGGTCGGGCGGGTGGCTCGGGCGCTCGGATGGCACCGCGCCCTCGCGCACGCGACCGACGAGGAGCACGAGGAATGGGACCCCCACCCCCGGCACTGGATCACGGAGTTCGCGAGGCTCGCGGCCGGCGCCGGCTCGTCGTCGTCGTAAATCGGCTAGACCTCTCGAGGTCGGGCGGCGATGCTGAGAGACATGTTCGAGGACCGGGAGGCCTGCATCCGGGCGGTGGACGCCAGGGACGCGCGCTTCGACGGTTGGTTCATCACGGCGGTGCTGACCACCGGGATCTACTGCCGGCCCAGTTGCCCGGTCGCTCCGCCCAAGCGCAGCAACATCCGGTTCTACCCGAGCGCCGCAGCCGCGCAGCAGGACGGGTTCCGGGCCTGCAAGCGGTGCCGACCCGACGCCAGCCCCGGGTCGCCCGAGTGGAACGTCCGGGCCGACGTCGTGGCCCGGGCGATGCGGCTGATCGCCGACGGGGTGGTGGACCGGCAGGGGGTCACGGGCCTGGCCGCCCACCTCGGCTACAGCGTCCGCCAGCTCGAGCGGCAGCTGCGCGAGGAGCTCGGTGCCGGTCCGCTCGCCGTGGCCCGGGCCCAGCGCGCCCAGACGGCACGGGTGCTCATCGAGACCACGGCGTTGCCCATGGGGCAGGTCGCCTTCGCGGCCGGCTTCTCCAGCATCCGGTCCTTCAACACCGCCGTCCGGCAGGTCTTCGCCATGACGCCCACCGAACTGCGGTCGCGTCGCCGGTCCTCCACCGGGTCTGCCACACCGGGGGGCCTGACGTTGCGGCTGCCGCTGCGGGCGCCGTTCTCGCCGTCGAACGTCTTCGGTCACCTCGTCGCCACGGGTGTGCCCGGCGTCGAGGAGTGGCGGCACGGGGCCTACCGCCGCACCCTCCGGCTGCCGCACGGGACGGGGATCGTGGCCCTGCGGCCCGAGGACGACCACGTGTCCTGCCGGTTGTCGCTCACCGACCTGCGCGACCTCGGCGTCGCCACGAGCCGGTGCCGGTGGATGCTGGATCTGGACGCCGACCCGGCCGCGGTCGACGCCGACCTCGCGACCGACCCGCTGCTGGCGCCGCTGGTGCACGCGACCCCCGGCCGCCGGGTGCCCCGCACCGTCGACCCGGACGAGATGGCGTTGCGGGCGGTGCTCGGGCAGCAGGTGTCCACGGCAGCAGCCCGCACCCTCGCCGCCAGACTGACGCTCACGCACGGCACGCGCGTCACCGACCCCGTCGGTGGTCTCACCCATCTGTTCCCCTCACCGGAGGACCTGCTGGGACTCGATCCGGCGGCCTTGGCCATGCCGCAGACCCGGCGCACCACGCTGCTGCTGCTGGCGCACGCGCTCGCCTGCGGTCGCCTCGTGCTGGACGTCGGGACGGATCGCACCGCCGCCCGCGAGGCGCTGTCGGCGCTCCCCGGCGTCGGGCCCTGGACGGTGGACACCATCGCGATGCGTTGCCTGGGTGACCCGGACGCGTTCGTCGCCACCGACCTCGGCGTCCGCCAGGCGGCTGCGTCGCTCGGCCTCCCGACGGCGCCGCGTGCGCTGGCGGCCCGTGCCGCGCGGTGGCGACCGTGGCGGGCGTATGCCGTGCAGCACCTGTGGGCGACCGGTGACCACCCGATCAACCGCCTCCCCGGCGACTCGGCGGCATGAGTACCGAGCTCGGCAGGACGACACGACGGGTCCACACGATCGTGCCGAGCCCGATCGGCCCACTGACGCTGGTCGCCGACGGCGACGGGGCGCTCACCGCGCTGTTGATGGAGGTGCACCGGCACGGCGCGAGGAATCCGGAGCGCGGCCCAGGTGACCCGTCGGCATTCACGGATGCTCGGGCCCAGTTGGACGCCTACTTCGCGGGTGAACTGACGTCGTTCGACCTGCCGGTGAAACCGGAGGGGACAGAATTCCAGCAGCGCGTGTGGAAAGCCCTGCAGGACATTCCGTTCGGAGAAACTCGTTCGTACGGCGAACTGGCGGCAGGTCTCGGCGACCCCGGAGCCTCCCGCGCCGTGGGACTCGCCAACGGACGCAACCCGATCAGCATCGTCATTCCCTGCCACCGGGTCATCGGCGCGGACGGAAGCCTGACCGGGTACGGCGGAGGAATCGAGCGCAAGCAATTCCTGCTCGACCACGAACGCCGGGTCCGCGGAGACTTCCTGTTCTAGATTCTCGTGCCGCCGTTCCTCTGCGACAGCTCGCTCACCGCGTCCTGGCCGCTGCCGTCGCCGCGACGAATGGCCCGCGGCGGACGGGTTTATCCTTGGGGGAGGCGCGCGGGGCGCCGTGCGGCCGACGAGGAACGTCGAGCAACGTCGAGCAACGTCGAGGAACAGGAAGAGGCACGTCGTGGATCAGGTCTGGCCGGCGATCATC
>CAYRLV010000132.1:0-9495 GCA_964425155.1 uncultured Ornithinicoccus sp.
GTGGCGTACTGGTCGCGGAACACGTCGGGCACGTAGTCGAACATGAACCGCTTGCCCTCGGAGTTGCGCAGCACCCCGCCGTCGCCGCGCACCGACTCGGTCACGAGGATCCCCTTGACCGACGGCGGCCAGACCATCCCGGTCGGGTGGAACTGGACGAACTCCATGTTGATCAGCTTGGCCCCGGCCCGCAGCGCGAGCGCGTGGCCGTCGCCCGTGTACTCCCAGGAGTTGCTGGTCACCTTGAAGGACTTGCCGATCCCGCCGGTCGCGAGGATGACGGCTGGTGCCTCGAACAGGACGTACTGCCCCGACTCGCGCCAGTACCCGAACGCTCCGGAGACCGGCCCCTCGGAGGCTCCGCCGTCATGCAACAGCTCGGTGATGGTCAGCTCCATGAAGACCTTGAGCCGTGCCTCGGCGTCGCCGAACTCACGCTCGTCCTCCTGCTGCAGCGACACGACCTTCTGCTGGAGGGTGCGGATGAGTTCGAGCCCCGTGCGGTCGCCGACGTGGGCGAGCCGGGCGTACTCGTGACCGCCGAAGTTGCGTTGGCTGATCTTGCCCTCGGCGGTCCGGTCGAACAGCGCGCCGTAGGTCTCCAGCTCCCAGACCCGCTGCGGCGCCTCCTTGGCGTGCAGCTCGGCCATCCTCGGGTTGTTGAGGAACTTGCCGCCACGCATGGTGTCGCCGAAGTGCACCTGCCAGTTGTCGTGCGGGTTGGAGTTGCCCATCGCCGCCGCGATGCCGCCCTCGGCCATGACCGTGTGCGCCTTGCCGAACAACGACTTGCAGACGATGGCGACCCGGAGGCCGGCCTCCCGCGCTTCGATGGCGGCCCGGAGCCCGGAGCCCCCCGCCCCGATCACCAAGACGTCGTAGGCGTGTCGCTCGAGGTCGGTCACGCAGTGCCTCCCTGCACTCGGGTGGTGGCGTCGTCGATGGCCACCGTGGTCAGTTGAAGAAGCGGAAGTCTGAGATGGCCCCACCGGAAACCAGGGCGACGTAGAGATCGGCGACCACCAGCGAGGCGAGCGTCGCCCAGGCGAACCCCATGTGGTGTCCGTTGAGCCGCGAGACCTGCTGCCACAACCAGTAGCGCACGGGGTGTCTCGAGAAGTGCGTCAGCCGCCCGGCAGTGATGTTGCGGCACGAGTGGCAGCCGAGCGTGTAGCACCAGAGCAGGATGACGTTGACCACCATGATCAGCGTGCCCAGACCGAAGCCGATCCCGCCGTCCTTGCCGTGGAACGCCTCGATGGCGTCCCAGGTGTTGATCAGCGAGATGATCACGGCGGCGTACCAGAAGTAGCGGTGCGCGTTCTGCAGGAGGAGCGGCTGCCGCGTCTCGCCGGTGTACTTCTTGTGCGGCTCGGCGACGGCGCAGGCCGGCGGCGACTGCCAGTAGGAGCGGTAGTAGGCCTTGCGGTAGTAGTAGCAGCTCAGCCGGAACAACAGCAGGAACGGCAGGGTGAGGATCGCGAACGGCAACAGCGGGGGGAACTCCCCGAACGGCGTCCCGAACAGGCTCGACCCGGGCACGCAGGAGTCACTGAGGCACGGCGACGAGAAGGGCGACAGGTAATGGTAGGCGGGCACGAAGTAGTCGCTCTGCATCGCCGCGCGGACGGTGGCGTAGATGACCCACAGGGTGAGCCCGGTGACGGTGAGGACCGGCTGCAACCACCAGCGGTCGGTGCGAAGCGTCTTCTGCGAGATCTGGGCGCGCCCCCGCGCGCCCACGCCTGAGGCGAGATCCTGAGCCACTCCGGTCAACTCCTCGGGTGCTGGCCGACACCCTCGTCGTCCACGTCGTCGCCCCAGAGAGCGGGGTCGTAGTCGTCGTCGGGGATGAACACGATCTCCCCCGGGGCGCCGACCTTGCCGGTGTCACTCACCCCGGCGCCTCGGGCCACGAGGTCGATGTCGTCGGCGATGCGGGCGATGTCGTCACGGAGTCGCTGGACATCGACGGTCGTGCCGAGCGCCTCCTTCAGACCCGCGGTGGCCCGGCGCAGCCCGGCCACGTGCTCTGCCGCGGCAGTGAGGTGTTCGTTGACCGACATGGAACCTCCATAGCGCCCTCGACGTTGTGGGCACTGCTCGGCAGTATGCCCCACGCCACGGCACAGGGGAAGGAACATCGCCCACGCGTCGGTGACGCGGACTCCACCAGTTGTCAGTCGCGCACGGCCGGCACCTCGGCGCACCAGTCGCGATGGGAGGACAGCACGCGCCCGGCCTCCTCGAGCTGCTCGCGCACCCGCGCCGGCGCCGTCCCACCCTTCGCGTCACGCGAGCCGAGCGACCCCTCCAGGCTCAACACGGACCGGACCTCGGGCGTGAGATGCTCGGAGATGCGGGCGAGGTCCTCGTCGGAGAGTTCCCACAGCTCGATCCCGCGAGACTCGCACTCCTGCACGCAGGCCCCCGCGGTCTCGTGCGCGACCCGGAACGGCACACCTTGGCGGACGAGCCACTCGGCCACGTCCGTGGCCAGCGAGAATCCTTGTGGTGCAAGAGACTCCATCCGCTCCGGGTGGAAGGTGAGCGTCCCGACCATCCCGGCGAAGGCGGGGAGCAGGAGCTCGAGCGTGTCCACCGCATCGAAAACCGGTTCCTTGTCCTCCTGCAGGTCCCGGTTGTAGGCCAGCGGCAGCGCCTTGAGTGTCGTCAGCAGCCCAGCCAGGTCCCCGACGAGGCGGCCCGCCTTCCCCCGAGCCAGCTCTGCCACGTCCGGGTTCTTCTTCTGCGGCATGATGCTGGATCCCGTGGAGAAGGCGTCGTCGAGAGTCACGAACCCGAATTCCTTGGTGGCCCAGAGGATCACATCCTCGGCCATGCGCGACACGTCGACCGCCGTCATCGCGGCGACGAACGAGAACTCGGCCACGAAGTCTCTGCTGGCGGTGCCGTCGATCGAGTTGTCCACCGCGCGGTTGAATCCGAGGTCGGAGGCCACGGCCTCCGGGTCGAGCCCGAGCGAGCTCCCCGCCAGAGCGCCGGCCCCATAGGGAGAGACGGCTGTACGCCGGTCCCAATCGCGGAACCGGTCGACGTCGCGCAACAGCGGCCAGGCGTGCGCGAGCAGGTGGTGGGCGAGCAGCACCGGCTGAGCGTGTTGCAGATGGGTGCGCCCGGGCATGGCGACCGTCACGTGCCGGGTGGCCTGAGCCACCAGGGAGTCCACGACGTCGAGCACCAAGGTGCCCACCCGCCGCGCGGCCTGGCGCAGGTACATCCGGAACAGGGTGGCGATCTGGTCATTGCGCGAGCGCCCGGCACGCAACCGGCCACCGACGTCGGGGCCGGCTCGCTCGATCAGCCCTCGTTCGAGCGCCGTGTGCACGTCCTCGTCCTCGTCCGCGGGCAGGAACGCGCCCGAAGCGACGTCGGCCTCCAGCCGGCGCAGGGCGTCGAGCATGGCCTCGAGCGTCTCGTCGTCCAGCAGCCCGGCGGCGTGCAGGACGCGGGCGTGCGCCCGGGAACCGGCGAGGTCCTGCGGCGCGAGACGCCAGTCGAAGTGGGTCGACTTCGACAGGGCCGCCAGCGCCTGGTCCGGTCCTCCCGCGAAGCGGCCGCCCCACAGACTGACCCGCTCGGGCTGATTGCTCGGATCATGCGGTGTCACGAAGGCTCCTCGGTCGGCGGTGGGGGCGAGTCGGGCTGGGCGCGGTCGGCGAAGACCAGAGTCACTCGTCGAGCGACCCTGCCAGTGCCAGCAGGCGCTCGGCCACCTGGGGTCCCTGGTCCGGCGCCGCGGTGATGATCAGGATGGTGTCGTCACCGGCGATCGTCCCGATGATCGAGGACTCGTCGGCGTGGTCGATGGCGGAGGCGAGGTACTGCGCCGCCCCCGGCGGAGTGCGCGCCACGACCAGGTTGCCGGACGCCTCGGCGGTGACCAGCAGCTCCTCCAGCAACCTGCGGAAGCGCAGGTGCACCTCGTCGGCGTCCAGGGCGGCGCGGGGGGTGCGGTCCCCACCCTCTCCTGGCACGGCATACACCAGGGAACGGCCGCGGCGGACCTTCACGGCGCGCAGCTCGTCCAGGTCGCGGGACAGGGTCGCCTGGGTGATCGCGATGCCCTCACGGGCGAGGTGCTCGAGCAGCTCGGACTGCGAGCGCACCGCGTGCCGACCGAGCAGGTCGACGATGAGCTGCTGGCGAGCCGCGCGCGTCTGGGCGATCATGGCTGCTCCAACAGCCAGGAGAGCAGGGCCTTCTGGGCGTGCAGCCGGTTCTCGGCCTGGTCCCAGACGACCGACTGCGGCCCGTCGATCACGGACGCCGCGATCTCGACGCCCCGGTAGGCGGGCAGGCAGTGCAGCACGATCGCGTCGTCGGCGGCGAGCTCCAGGGCCTCGTCGTCGACGGAGAACGGCCCGAACCCGGCACCGGTGGTCCGGTCCTCGCGTTCGCCCTCCTGGCCCATCGAGACCCACGTGTCGGTGGCCACGACGTCCGCACCGCCGAACGCCTCGGCCGGGTCGCTGGTCACCCACACCGATCCGCCCTGTTCGCCGGCGATCTGTTCCGCCCGCCGGACGATCGCCGGGTTTGGTTGGTGCCCAGCCGGCGCGCCCACCCGGACGTGCATCCCGGCCAGGGTCCCACCGAGCAAATAGGAGTGCGCCATGTTGTTGGCGCCGTCGCCGACGTAGGCCAGGGTGACGCCCTCCAGCCGACCGCGGTGCCCGCGGACGGTCTGCAGGTCGGCCAGCACCTGGCACGGGTGGAACTCGTCGGTGAGGGCGTTGACGACCGGCACCCGGCTCACCGACGCCGCCGCTTCGATCCGGCCCTGCCCGAAGGTCCGCCAGACGATGGCGGCGCACTGCCGGTCGAGGACGCGGGTGGTGTCCTCGACGGCCTCCCCGCGTCCGAGCTGGCTGGACTGGCTGTCCATGACCAGGGGGTAGCCGCCCAGCTGGGCGACGCCGACCGAGAAGGAGGCGCGGGTGCGGGTGGACGGCTTGTCGAAGACCACGGCCACCGCGCGTGGCCCCTCGAGCGGTCGGGTGGCGAGGGGCTCGGCCTTGAGCCGATCGGCGAGGTCGAGGATCTCGCGCTGCTCGGCTGCCGACACGTCGTCGTCCCGCAGGAAGTGTCGAGTCACGAGTCCTCCTGCGTCACAGTCGAGTCCAGCAGGTCGGGCAAGGCGGCGACGAACTCGTCCACCTGCTGCGCGGTGAGGACCAGCGGTGGTGCGAGCCGGAGGGTGTCGGCCGACACGGGGTTGACGATGAAGCCGGCATCTCGTGCCCGTCCGGCCAGAGCGGCGGCGACATCCTCCGTCAGCGCGATGGCGAGCAGCAACCCCTCGCCTCGCACCTCGCGCACGAGCGGGTGACTCAGGGCGGTGACGGCCTCGGTGAGACGCGCACCCATCCGTGCCGCGTGCTCGAGCAGGCCCTCGGCCTCGATCGTCTCGAGCACCGCGAGCCCGACCGCGGCGGCGAGCGGGTTGCCGCCGAACGTCGTGCCGTGCTGCCCCGGTTGCAACAGGTGCGAGTTCGTCTCGCCGAAGGTGACCAGCGCGCCGATCGGGAAGCCGCCGCCCAGGCCCTTGGCGACGGTCATCGCGTCCGGGACCACGCCGGTGCCGTGGTGCGCGAACCAGCGCCCGGTGCGGCCGATGCCACTCTGGATCTCGTCCAGCACGAGCAGGCTCCCGTGCGCCGCGGTCACCTCGCGCGCCGTGTGCAGGTATGACGTGTCGAGCGGCCGCACCCCTGCCTCGCCCTGGACCGGCTCCAGGAAGAGCGCCGCGACCGAGTCGTCCACCGCCTCCCGCAACGCGTCCTCGTCACCGAAGGGCACGTGGACGACCTCGTCGAGCAGCGGGGCGAACGGCTCCCGATAGACCGGTTTGTAGGTCAGGGACACCGCCCCCATCGACCGCCCGTGAAAGGCGCCCTCCAGCGCCACGAGCCGGCGACGACCGGTGCGGCGGCTGAGCTTGATCGCCCCTTCGATGGCCTCGGTCCCGGAGTTCGTGAAGAACACGCGCGACCCCTCGGGCGCGCCGGCAATCCCGAGCAGTCGCTCCGCGAGGGCGACCTGCGGCTCGGTCGTGAAGAAGTTCGACACATGGACGAGGGCCTCGGCCTGTGCCGCGACCGCCCGGGTGAGGGCCGGGTGAGCGTGTCCCAGGACGTTGACGGCGATGCCGCCCAGCAGGTCGAGGTAGCGACGTCCGTCGACGTCCCAGACCTCGGCGCCGCGGCCGTGGTCGAGGACCGCCAGGGGTCGCCCGAACACGCCGAGCAGCGCCTGCTCGTAGCGTTCCTGCAGGGAGTTGCTGTCCGTCATCCGCCCTCTCCGTCCTGAGTCACCATGGTGCCGATCCCACTGTCGGTGAAGACCTCCAGCAGCAGCGAGTGCGGCTGCCGCCCGTCGATCACGTGCGCTCGGGGCACTCCCTGACGGACCGCCCGCGTGCAGGCCTCGAGCTTCGGGACCATACCTTCCTGCACCCGGTCGAGCAGGTCCTCGGCCGCGTCGACCGACAACGACGAGAGCAGACTGGCAGGGTCCGGCCAGTCGGCGTAGATCCCCTCGACGTCGGTCAGCACGACGAGCTTGTGCGCACCCAGTGCCACCGCCAACGCGGCGGCTGCCGAGTCGGCGTTGACGTTGAGCACGCTACCGGGCTCGTCCAGGTCCGGTGCCACCGACGAGACGACCGGGATCCGTCCTGCGGCAAGCAGATCCCGCACCGCGTCGGGGCTGACCGTCTCGACGTCGCCGACCAGCCCGAGGTCCACCGGTGTGCCGTCGACCCGGGTGCCGCGGCGGCGCGCACCGAACAGGGCCGCGTCCTCGCCGGACAGGCCGACCGCGAGCGGACCGTGCTGGTTGATCAGCCCCACCAGCTCCCGACCCACCTGACCGGTGAGCACCATCCGCACGACCTCCATGACCTCCGGCGTGGTCACTCGCAGTCCGCCGCGGAACTCGCTCGCGAGCCCGAGCCGGTCCAGCATCGCGGCGATCTGCGGACCGCCGCCGTGCACGATGACCGGGCGCAGCCCCGCATACCGGAGGAAGACGACGTCCTGCGCGAAGGCGGCCTTCAGGGTGTCGTCGACCATGGCGTTGCCGCCGTACTTCACCACCACCAGCGCGCCCTGGAAACGCTCCAGCCAGGGCAGCGCCTCCACCAGGGTCCGGGCCTTCTGCTGCGCCTCCTGTCGCCCCTCGCTCGTCGTTGTCACGTCGAATCCCTTGACATACAGCCTCGTTCGGCCCCCGTCATGTGGAGTACGCCGAGTTCTCGTGCACGTAGTCGTGCGTCAGGTCGTTGGTCCACACGGTCACCGAGGCGTCGCCCGCGTGCAGGTGCACGGTCACGCGCACCTCCCGAGGGGAGAGGTCGACCAGCGAACGGTCCTCCCCCACCCCGCCCGCACGGCAGACCGGGACCCCGTTGATCGACACGTCGAGCGCTGCGGGATCGAAGGCGGCACCGGTCGTCCCGACGGCGGCGAGCACCCGGCCCCAGTTGGGATCGCCTCCGAAGACGGCGCACTTGAACAGGTTGTTGCGTGCGATCGCGCGGGCCACCTCGAGCGCATCGGGTTCCGACGCAGCCGAGCTCACGTCGATCGCGATGTCGTGGTGGGCACCCTCCGCGTCGGCGACGAGCATCCGGGCCAGGTCCCGGCACACCGCGGTGACAGCGTCGGTGAGGTCTGCTCGTGAGGGCTCGATCCCGGAGGCCCCGGAGGCGAGGAGCAACACCGTGTCGTTGGTGGACTGGCAGCCGTCGGAGTCGACTCGGTCGAAGGTCACCCTGGTCGCGTCACGCAACGCCGCGTCCAGCGCTGCGGGGGCCGCCACGGCGTCCGTCGTGATGACCACCAGCATCGTGGCGAGCGCGGGCGCCAGCATCCCGGCGCCCTTCGCCATCCCGCCGACGCTCCAGCCGTCCCCCTGCGCGGTCGCCTCCTTGCTCACCGTGTCGGTGGTCATGATCGCGACGGCCGCATCGGTCCCTCCGTCGGAGCGCAGCGCGTCGCCGGCGGACTGGACGCCGCCGAGGATCCGGTCCATGGGCAGTCGCTCGCCGATCAGACCGGTCGAGCAGACGGCCACGTCCGCGGACGACACGCCCAGGACCTCCGCGGCCCGCTCTGCGGTGGTGTGCGTGTCGGCGAACCCCTCGGGCCCGGTGCAGGCGTTGGCGCCCCCGGAGTTGAGGACCACGGCGTCGACCCGCCCATCGCGAAGGACCTGCCGACTCCACGTCACCGGCGCGGCCTCGACGCGGTTGGAGGTGAAGACGGCGGCCGCGTGGCGCAACGGACCGTCGTTGACGACCAGGGCCAGGTCCGGGCGACCGCTCGGCTTGAGCCCCGCGGTGACGCCCGCCGCGCGAAACCCTTGTGCTGCAGTGATGCTCATGGGGCGACCCCAACAGCAGGCAGCCCGAGCGACTCGTCCAGGCCGAGAGCGAGGTTGGCGCACTGCACTGCCGCACCGGCGGTGCCCTTGGTCAGGTTGTCCACGGCGGCCACCGCCACGACGCGGCCGGATCGTTCGTCGACGGCAACCTGCACGACCACGCTGTTGCTGCCGAGGACGTCCGCCGTGCGCGGCCATTGCCCCTCCGGCAAGAGGTGCACGAAGGGTTCGTCCCCGTAGGCGTGCTCCCACGCCGCGCGCACCTCACCGACCGTGCCGTCCCCGGCCAGTCGCGCGGTGCACGTGGCGAGGATGCCCCGGGGCATGGGCGCCAGCGTCGGGGTGAACGAGACCCGCACGCCAGTCGCCGACACCCCGGCGGCAGTGGACAGGTTCTGCTCGATCTCGGGGGTGTGTCGGTGGCCGCCTCCGACGCCGTACGGCGACATCGACCCCATGACCTCGGCGCCCGCGAGCTGCGGTTTCAGGCCCTTGCCGGCGCCCGAGACACCACTCGCCGCGACGATGACGACATCTTCCGGCGCCAGGACTCCGGCCGCGAGGCCGGGCGCCAGGGCCAGGGTGCAGGCCGTCGGGTAGCAGCCCGGCACGGCGATCCGACGCGCGCCGGCCAGCTTGGCCCGACCCCGCAGGCCACCCGGCAGTGGCAACTCGGGCAACCCGTAGGGCCAGGACCCGGCGTGCGGGGTGCCGTAGAACTCACGCCAGGCGGAGGCACTGGTCAGCCGGAAGTCCGCACCGCAGTCGATCACGACGACGTCGTCCGGCAGGGATGCGGCCACCGCGGCGGACGCGCCGTGCGGGAGGGCGAGGAAGACCACGTCGTGCCCGGCGAGCGTCTCCGCCGACGTCTCCGCCAGCACTCGGTCGGCCAAGGGCAGGAGGTGAGGATGGATCTCTCCCAGGCGCGACCCGGCGGACGAGGCCGCGGTCAGTGCGCCCACCTCGACCTGCGGGTGCGCGCAGAGCAGCCGCAGGATCTCGCCTCCTGCGTATCCACTCGCACCTGCCACTGCCGCCGTGAGCACGTGCATGAATATACACGCTTCCGATTGCTCATGCAGT
>CAYRLV010000133.1:0-9462 GCA_964425155.1 uncultured Ornithinicoccus sp.
CGTCGGGATGACAGGATTTGAACCTGCGACCCCTTGACCCCCAGTCAAGTGCGCTACCAAGCTGCGCCACATCCCGGAAGCTCCCGAAGAAGCGATCAGAACTCTAGCCTACGGACGGCGCCGCCTCCGAATCGGCCGGCGGTTGTCCGCGCCGGGGCGCCGAGCCACCGCGGGGCCACCGCTGGAGGGAGTCCGTTCAGCGCCGGCGGCGCTTCTCGCGGACTCGCACGGACAGCTCGACCGGGCTGCCCACGAAGCCGAACTCCTCACGCAGTCGCCGCTCCAGGAACCGTCGGTAGCCGGCCTCGAGGAACCCGCTGGCGAAGATGACGAAGCGCGGTGGGCGGGTCGAGGCCTGGGTGGCGAACAGGATGCGCGGCTGCTTGCCGGACCGCACCGGGTGCGGGTGACCCGCCACCACTTCGCCGAGGAACGCGTTGAGCCGGCCCGTGGCGATCCGCACGTCCCACGACTCCAGGGCCGTGTCGAGCGCCGGCACCAAGCGGTCCAGGTGCCGACCGGTGCGGGCGGACAGGTTCACCCGCGGCGCCCAGCTGATCTGGGCGAGCTGTTTGTCGATCTCGCGCTCGAGGTAGTAGCGGCGCTCCTCGTCCAGCAGGTCCCATTTGTTGTAGGCCACCACGAGGGCGCGGCCGGCGTCGACGACCTGCTGGACCACCCGCACGTCCTGCTCGGCGATCGACTGGTCGGCGTCCACGAGGACGACGGCCACCTCGGCCTTCTCGAGCGCGGTCTGGGTCCGCAGGGAGGCGTAGAAGTCGGCGCCCCTGGTCTGGTGCACCCGCCGCCGGATGCCGGCGGTGTCGACGAAGCGCCAGGTCCGGCCACCGAGCTCGATCAGCTCGTCGACCGGGTCGCGCGTCGTGCCCGCCTCGGCGTCGACGACCACCCGCTCGGCACCCGCCAGCCGGTTGAGCAGGCTGGACTTGCCGACGTTGGGCCGGCCGAGCAGCGCCACCCGACGAGGACCCCCACGGCGGTAGGCGCCGGACACGGCCGAGACGTCGGGAAGGACCTCGAGCAGCGCGTCGAGGACGTCACCGCTCCCCCGGCCGTGCAGTGCCGACACGGGCCACGGCTGCCCCAGCCCGAGCGACCACAGCATCGCCGCGTCGGACTCGGCACGCGCGTCGTCGACCTTGTTGGCCACCAGGACGACCGGCTTGCCCGAACGACGCAACAGCCGCACCACGGCCTCATCGGTGTCCGTGGCCCCGACCGTGGCGTCGACGACGAACAGGACCGCGTCGGCCAGCTCGACGGCCACCTCGGCCTGCTCCGCCACCCGCAGGTGGATGCCGCTGGCGTCCACCTCCCAGCCGCCGGTGTCGACCAGGGTGAAGTGGCGTCCGGACCACTCGGCGTCGTAGGCCACCCGGTCCCGGGTGACACCCGGGACGTCCTCGACCACCGCCTCGCGCCGACCCAGCACCCGGTTGACCAGGGTGGACTTGCCCACGTTGGGGCGTCCCACGACCGCGACCACCGGTCGCGTGTCGCCCTCCTCGAGCTCCGCGCCGGTCGGCTCGCGCTCGAGCAGGTCGCGGTCCTCGTCGCTGAGGTCGAACTCGTCCAGCCCGGCCCGCAGGGCCCGCTCGACGGCGGCGTCCTCGGCCTGCTGCTCGCGGTCGGTGGCGTCCGGCCGTCCGCGCTGCTCCTCGTTCACGGACAGTCCTCCAGGTCGAGGTGGTGGCTGCACTCAGCCATGGTCGCTCACGTCGGAGGGCGCCCGCTCCGGCAGGGCCATCCCGGTCTGCTCGACCGTGTGCCGCACGTGCTCGGCCAGGTGGACCCGCATCTCCTCCGTCGCGATCCGGCGCTGGTCGCGCCCCGGCAGACCCGGCTGCCCCTTGAGCGTGAACGGCTCGCCGAAGGCGACCACGCAGCGACTGCGCAGACCCGGCAGCGAGCCGCGCGCGTCGCCCTTGCGGGTCCCGAGCAGGGCGACCGGCACGACGGGTGCACCGCTGCGCAGCGCCAGCCACGTGGCGCCCTGGTGGATGTGTGCCGCATCACCCCGACCGCGGGTGCCCTCGGGGAAGACGCCGAGCACCCGGTCGGCGTCCAGCACGGACATCGCGGTCAGCAGGGCGTTGCGGTCTCCTGTGGTGCGGTCGATGGGGATCTGCCCGACGCTGCGCAGGACGGATCCCACGAACCCGTGGAACAACTCCTGCTTGACGATGATGTTGGCGTCCCTGGGCGCGATGCCGAACAGCAGCGGCCCGTCCAGCAGCCCGAGGTGGTTGCTCACCAGGATGACCGCACCGCGCCGCGGCACCCTCGCAGCCCCACGCACCTGCACCGCATACAGCACGCGGAAGAGCGCCTGACCCAGCCGCCACCCCCACCAGGACCGGAGCCGGTGCGGGGCGGGGTAGCGCTCGCTCGTGGGCGTCACCGGGACGCCCCGACCACCGCGTCCACGACGGCGAGCACCGCCTCGACCGACTCCTCGAACGACAGCTCGGACGTGTCGACGGTCTCGACCCCCGGTGCCGCCTGCATGAACTGCGAGACCGTCGAGTCGTCCCGGTCCCGCCGCACGATCTGCTCGCGGGTCGCGGCGACCGAGTGTTGCTCGGCGTTGCCGTGCAGCTCGGTGGAGCGCCGGGCCAGGCGGGCCCGCTCGTCGGCCACGAGAAGGACCCGCACGTCGGCGTCCGGCGCGACCACGGTGGTGATGTCGCGCCCCTCGGCCACCACTCCCCCGTGCTCCGCCCGGGCCGTGGCGATCAGCTCGCGCTGCCGGCGCCGCAGCTCGGCACGCACGTCGAGGTTGGTCGCCACCCGCGAGACCGACTCGGAGATGGTGGTGGTGCGGATCGCCTGGTCGACCGCCACACCGCTGACACTCACCGTCGGGGCCGCGGGATCGGTCCCCATCGACAGCGGCAACTCACGCGACGCAGCCGCCACGGCCGCCTGGTCGTCGAGGTCCAGGCCGCGATCGAGGCACCACCAGGTGAGGGCGCGATACATGGCGCCGGTGTCGAGGTAGGCCAGTCCCAGTCGCGAGGCGACCGCCTTGGAGACACTCGACTTGCCGGATCCGGAGGGCCCGTCCACGGCGATCGTCAGGGCAGGGGCGTCGGTCACCCGAGGGAGTCTAATGTTTGTCTGGCCGCCGCTCCTCGCGGCAGGGGCACCGGTCAGCCGTGGACCCGCCAGCCGCGGCCCACCAGCTCCTCCTCCAGCCGCTCCACCACGGCCGGCAGCACGGACAGCTCGGCGATGCCGAACGGCGCCCCCACCCCGTGCTCGAGATGCAGGTCCTCCAGGTTGATGCCGGCGTCGCCCATGTCCTGGAACAGCCGACCCAGCGCGCCCGGCTCGTCCGGCACCACCACCAGGACGGTCGCGTATGACGTGGGCTCGGCACCGTGCTTGCCCGGGATGCGCGCGTGGCCGGCGTTGCCGTGCGCCACCATGCGAGCGAGCGTCGCCCGGGCACCCGGCACGTCATCACCCAACGCGCTCACCACCTGGTCGAGGTCACGGGCCAGCGCGGCCAGCACCTGCCGCACCGCCGGCGCGTTGGCCGCCAGGATCTGGGTCCACAGGATCGGGTCGCTCGCCGCGATCCGGGTCACGTCACGAACCCCCTGGCCGGACAGCGCGACCGCGCTCGTGGGCAGCTCGCGCAGCCGGCCGGCCACGAGGCTGGCCACCACCTGGGGGACGTGTGACACCGCAGCCACGGCATCGTCGTGCTCGCCCGGCCCCAGCCGCACCGGTGCGGCCCCCACGGACACCGCGACTGCGGTGACCAGGTCGACGGCGTCCGGAGCGGTGTCCGGACCGGGCACCACCACCCAGGTGCGCCCCTCGAACAGGTCCGCCTGGGCGGCGACCGCACCGGAACGTTCGCGTCCGGCCATGGGGTGCGACCCCACATACCGGTCCAGCGGCTCGCCGGTGTGCTGCAGCGCGGTGAGCACCGACCCCTTGACCGAGGCGACGTCGGTGACGACCGCACCGGGCCAGCGCCGCAACTCGGCCGCCACGACCTCGGCGGTGACGTCCGGTGGGGCGGCCACGACGACCAGATCGGGATCTCCCGCCTCGGCGGTGAGCCCGTCGGCCAGCTCGCCGGCCCCGAGGTCGCGCGCCAACGCGACCGCCGTGGGCGACGGGTCGACAAGGGAGACGATGACCCCGCTTCGTCGCAGCGCAAGACCCAGGCTGGTGCCCAGCAGCCCGGTGCCGACGATGCGCACGTGACCGACGCTCATCGCGCGGTGTCCGCCGGCGGGATCACTGGGCCAGGTCCCGGCGCAGGGCGACCGCGCCGCGGAGGTAGACGTGTTGGATCTGCGACCGGGCGAGTGTCGTGTTGACGTGCGCCATCAGCCGGATCACCCGCGGCATCGCCCCGGCCACGTCGAGCTCCTGGGTGCACATCAGCGGGACGTCGCCCATGCCCAGCTCCCGGGCGGCGACCGCAGGGAACTCGCTGCGCAGGTCGGGTGTCGCGGTGAACCAGACGGAGATGACGTCGGCGAGGTCGAAGTCGTTGGCCTCGAGCACCGCGGTCACCAGCTCCCGCGTCGACGCCAGCAGGTGCTCCCGCTCGTCGACATCCAGCTGGATCGCGCCGCGCACCGCCCGGACCACCGTGTTGTGCTCACTCACAGCAGGCACGCTAGCGAACGCCCGCCCGCCCGCGTCGCGCCGTCCACGACGGGGACACACCGTCCTCGGGCGCGCCTGCCGCTGTCGACCGTGCCGCTACAGGCCGGCGGCCGCGTAGAGCGCGGCGACCTCCTGCCGGTTGAGGGGTCGCATCTTCCCCTGACGCAGGTCGCCCAGCCGCACCGGGCCGACATCGGTGCGCACCAGCGACACCACGGGGTGGCCGACGGCCTCGAGGGCGCGGCGCACCACGTGCTTGCGGCCCTCGTGCAGCACCACCTCGACCAGCGCCTTGCCGGGCTGGGAGTCGATGACCTTGAACGAGTCCACGGCCACCGGCCCGTCCTCCAGCTCCACGCCCTCCCGCAGCCGGCGGCCCAGGTCGCGAGGCACCGGCCCGGGGATCTGGGCGACATAGGTCTTCGACACCCCGTATGACGGGTGCTGCAGACGGTGCGCCAGGTCGCCGTCGTTGGTCAGCAGCAGCAGGCCCTCCGTGTCGGCGTCGAGCCGACCCACGTGGAACAGCCGCTCCTTGCGCTGCCCGACGTAGTCACCCACGCAGGGCCGCCCGAGTTCGTCGCTCATGGTGGAGACGACACCGAGTGGCTTGTTGAACGCGAGGTAGAGCCGCGACTCGTCCAGCTGCACCCGCGACCCGTCCACGTGGACCACCTGGCGGCTCGGGTCGATCCGCACCCCGAGCTCGGTGACGATCTGCCCGTCGACCTCGACGCGGCCCTCGCTGATGAGGTTCTCGCAGGTGCGGCGGCTCCCGACCCCCGCGGCAGCGAGCAGCTTCTGCAGCCGCACACCGTCCGGGTCGTGCACGTCCACGTCGGGGCGGGACCGGGCGGTCGGCTCGTTCGCCCGCGCCGCCGGCCTCTTGCGGCCCCCTGCCGGCCGTCCCTGCGGTCGCCCGCGGCCGCCGCGCCGCCGGCCTCGTCCTCCCGGTGGTCCTCCCGATCGCCCGGACGCCGCGCTCACGACCGACCTCGCTCGGCCAGCTCGTCGAGCACGTCCACCTCGGGCAGGTAGGGCGCGAGCGCGGGCAGCTCCTCGAGGCTGCCCAGACCGAGCCGCTCGAGGAAGTAGCCCGTGGTGCCGTAGAGCGTCGCCCCGGACTCCTCCTCGGTCCCGACCTCCTCGATCAGGTCGCGGGACAGCAGGGTCCGCACCACGCCGTCGACGTTGACGCCCCGGACCGAGCTCACCCGGGAGCGCGAGATGGGCTGGCGGTAGGCGATGACGGCGAGCGTCTCCAGCGACGCCTGGGTGAGCTTGGCCTGCCGGCCGTCGAGCATGAACTTCTCCACGACCGGGGCGTAGGCGCTCGCGCTGTAGATCCGCCACCCCCCGCCGACGTGGCGCAGGGTGAAGCCTCGCTGGCCCCCGTCGTAGTCCTGCTGCAGGTCGGTCAGGTGAGCGACCACGTCGTCCACCGGGATCTCGAGGGCGGTGGCCAGGGACACCTCGTCCACCGGTTCGTCGACCACCATGAGGACGGCCTCGATGGCACTGCGCGCCCCACCCGGGAAGGTGTGCACGTCGAAGGCCACCTGCTCCGGCTCCGCTGGGGGCTGCTCCTCCGTGCCCGGTTCGGGGGCGGTGGCCAGTCCCTCGTCCTCGTCGCCGGGCCCGGCCTCGGGGGGCGGCTGCTGCGTCACGCGCGGTCTCCTTGCTGGTCCTCGGGTGGGCCGGAGCGATCCGGCTCGTCGAACTCGTCGGTGATGTCCACGTTGCCCTCGTCGTCGCCGGTCCAGCGCACGGTGATCTCACCCAGGGCCTGCTCTTGCTCCAGCGCGATCGCCGCTTCCCGGAACAGCTCGAGCAGAGCAAGGAACCGGGCGACGATGACCACCGTGCCGTCGGCGTCGGCGACGAGGTCGCGGAACGAGACGAGCCGGTCCCGCCGCAACCGGTCCACCAGCAGCGAGGCCTGTTCGCGGACGCTGACGACCGGGGCGTGCAGGTGCTCCAGACCCACCGTGGGCTCGGGGCGGGGCGTGAGTGCCCGGGCGGCGACCATCGCCAGCTGTTCGGGCGTCACGCCCATGACCAGCTCCGGCAGCAGGCCGGTGAACCGCTCGTCCAGCCCGGCCCGGCGGGGCGCCATCCGGCTGGTCGTGTCCATCCGCTCCCCGAAGGACGCGGCGATGTCCTTGAACGCGCGGTACTGCAGCAGCCGGGCGAACAGCAGGTCCCTGGCCTCGATCAGGGCGAGATCCTCCTCGTCCTCGGGACCCAGCTGCGGCAGCAGCCGGGCGGCCTTGAGGTCCAGCAGCGTGGAGGCCACCAGGAGGAACTCGGACGCCTGGCCGAGGTCCCACTCGGAGTCTGCTTCCTGCGCCTTCTTGATGTGTGCGACGAACTCGTCGGTGACCTGGGCGAGGGCCACCTCGGTGATGTCCAGCTTGTGCTTGGAGATCAGCCCCAGCAGCAGGTCGAACGGCCCGGAGAACACCTCGAGGTGCACCTCGAACGGGGTGCCGCCGGAGCGCTTGGTCAGGACCCCGCCCGGTGTCTCCGGTGTCTCGAGATCCGGTGCGGCCGTCGACACCTCCGACTCCTCGGGATTCCCGGATGTTGCGGTGGCCTCCGGTGAGTGGACGCCCAGGTCGCTCGTGTCGCCGGCCTCCTCGGGTGGGTCCGAGACCGGCTGCAGGCGAGGGGGCGGTGCCCCGGTCATCGCGCTCAGGCCGCCGCGCCGCGCGCGACCAGCTCGCGGGCGAGCTGGCGGTAGGACTCGGCGGCGCCGTGGGTCGAGGCGTAGGTGGTGATCGGCTCGGCCGCCAGCGTCGCGTCGGGAAACTTCACCGTCCGGCTGATCACGGTGTGGAAGACGTCGTCACCGAAGTGGTCGACGACGCTGCGGACCACTTCCTTGCTGTGCAGCGTCCGGCCGTCATACATGGTGGCGAGGATGCCGTCCATCTCCAGCCGCGGGTTGAGCCGCTCGGTGACCTTCTCGATGGTCTCGACGAGCAGCGCCACGCCGCGCATGGCGAAGAACTCGCACTCCAGCGGCACGATCACGCCGTGCGCCGCGGTCAACGCGTTGACGGTGAGCAGGCCGAGGGACGGCTGGCAGTCGATCAGGATGACGTCGTAGTCGTCCAGCAGCGGCCGCAGCACCCGCGCCAGGACCATCTCGCGTGCCACCTCGCCCACCAGCTGCACCTCGGCGGCCGACAGGTCGATGTTGGCCGGGATCAGGTCCAGGCCGTCGATCCGGGTCTCCTGCACCAGCTCGCGCACGTCGTGCCCGCGCTCGACGAGCAGGTTGTAGATGGTGTGGTCGAGCTCGTGCGCGCGAATCCCCAGCCCCACCGAGAGGGCGCCCTGCGGGTCGAAGTCGACCAACAGGACCTTGCGGCCGTACTCGGCCAGCGCCGCCCCGAGGTTGATCGTGGTGGTGGTCTTGCCGACGCCGCCCTTCTGGTTGCACATCGCGATGACCCGCGCCGGCCCGTGGGCGGACAGCGGCGGGGGTACGGCGAAGTCCGGGAGCGGGCGTCCGGTGGGCCCGGTCTGGCCGGCACCCGCGCTCTCGGTGCCGGGCAGGCGGTCGTGCGAGGGCCGCGGCGAGCTCTCCGTCGCCGGGGCGGCCGGCGCCTGTTCCGGTGGTGTCTGCACGGGCTCCGCCGGGTGGGACGGTTGCGGGGTGGCCGGTGGGGCCACGCGGTCGGGCTCGGGCCCGGTCACCTCGGCGTTCACGAACGTGTTCACTCCCACCCTCACGTTGACGGTCGGCATCGCGCAGATCGGTCCGACCCTAGTCGCGGCGGCTGGGCAGCAGCAAGGCAGGGCAGCTGCCCTGCCTCGACGCCGACGAGCCTCACCGAGCCCGGGGGTGCGCCTGCGCGAACACCTCGCGCAGCTGCTGCACCGACACCATCGTGTAGATCTGCGTGGTGGTGACCGAGGCGTGCCCGAGCAGCTCCTGCACCACGCGCACGTCGGCGCCGCCGTCCAGCAGGTGCGTCGCGAAGGAGTGCCGCAGGGTGTGCGGGCTGAGGTGACCGGACAGGCCCGCGCGGTCGGCCGCGGCCCGGATGATGTTCCAGGCGCTCTGCCGGGACAGCCGCGCGCCCCGCTGGTTGAGGAACAGGGCCGGCGTCCCCCTCCCCTTGGTGGCCAGCGCGGGCCGGCCGCGGACGACATACGCCGACACCGCCTCCCGGGCGTAGCGACCCAGCGGGACCAGCCGCTCCTTGTCGCCCTTGCCGAAGAGGCGCACCACCTCGGAGGTCAGGTCGAGGTCGTCCACGTCCAGGCCGATCGCCTCGCTGACCCGGGCGCCCGCTCCGTAGAGCACCTCCAGCAGGGCGCGGTCGCGCAGCGACGCCGGCGGGTCACCGACACTGGCCGCGGCGAGCAGCCGCTCCACCTGCTCCACCGAGATGGCCTTGGGCAGCCGCTGCGGCTGGCGGGGCGGGCTCACCGCCTCCGCGGGGTCGCCGTCCACCTCCCCCTCGAGGGCCAGGAACTTGTGCAGTCCGCGCACCGCGACGAGGGTCCGCGCGGCCGACGAGGCGGCCAGCGGGCGATGGTCGGCGTCCCCCTCCCGCAGCGCGGCCAGGAAGGACGACACGTGCCGCTCCGAGACCTCCGACGGCCGGGTGATGCCCTGGGCGGTGAGGAAGGCCGCATAGCGTTCGAGGTCGCGTCCGTAGGCCGCCATCGTGTGCTTCGAGGCTCCGCGCTCCACCCGCAGGTGATCCAGGTAGCCGCGCACCGACCGCTGCACGGCGGTCGGCCGGCCGGTTGCCGCCGTCACGCCTTCGACTATAGGCGCGCCCCACC
>CAYRLV010000134.1:0-9452 GCA_964425155.1 uncultured Ornithinicoccus sp.
GGCCGCGGCGGCGGCGTACCTCGCGCGCCTCGAGGGCCGGGGCGCCGAGGGCGACCGGGGAGCGTGCGGGTCGTGACGGGCGGGACGAGCGCGACCGGTCACCTCACGCCAGCGCGACCTCGGAGAGCGCACGCTCCGCACGGCTGACGACCTGTCCGCGCGGGTCCCTGGCGGCCAGCACGCCGATCTGGCGGACCACGGTGGATCCGAGCGCCTGCTCGATGGCCCGCCACATCGCGTCATACCGCGCGATGTCCTGCCCCACCGGCGGCGGCGCCGACGGCGCCTCCCGGGCGGCCGCCAACAGATAGGCGGCGTCCGGCCACCGTTCGACGCCGACGAGCAGCTCGGCGACCAGGCGCATCATCGTCCACGCCTGGTTCCAGTTCCCCCGGCGCCGCAGCTCTCGCACGAGCGGCAGCCCCAGCTCGGCTGCCTCGGTGAGGCGGCCACCGCGCACGAGCAGCGCGAACCGGGCCACCCGCGCCACGCGATGCACCTGCTCGGCGCCGACGCGTCGCGCCTCCTCCGCTGCCCCCGCCAAGAGCGCCTCTCCCCGGGCAGGATCGTCTCGGGCCGCGACCTCACCGGCCGCGTAGCGGGCGAACGCATGCGTGGCGTCGGAGCTGGTCGGGCGGGCCGCGAGGGCGATCCGGGCGTGCTCCCCGGCCGCGGCGAGCTCGTCCCGATAGCAGGCGATCAAGGCCAGGGAGCTGTGCGCCTCCCCGGTAAATTCGGGAAGGGTGGCCAGTTTCCGGAACCAGCGGGCGGACTCGATGAGGTCCCCCGCATACATGGCGGACACCGCGAGGGCCAGCCACACCATGACCAGGTCGTCGGGCACGCGCGACATCGTGAGGGCGGTGGTGCCCAGCGAGCGGGCACGATCCAGCTCGCCTCGCTCGGCCGCGAGGAAGGCCGCCACACCCAGGGCGGGCGCCAAGGCCGGCCTCCCGTCCCGGGCGCCGCGCCGCCCGAGTTCGAGCAGGAGGTCGGCGAGCTCCAGACGCGGTGTCCAGTGCAGGCAACGGCCCACCGCGTGCGAGAGGTCCGCGCCGAGCACGAGGTCGCCGGAGTCCAGCACGTGGCGCAGGGCGTTCGCGACCTCCGCACTGCACGCGTCCAACCGCGCGGCGGCGTCGGCGCCGTCGCCGCGCGACCAGTCCGCGCGGATGGCTGCGACGGTGTCACGGACCCACTCGGCGTGCGCACGGCGAGCGACGTCCTCCCGCCCCGAGGCCGCCAATCCCCGCGCGGCGTGGGCCCGCACCATCTCGAGGAGGTGGTGGCGGCAGGTACCGCCCGACAGGTGGGCCACGACGAGGCACGACTCGACCAGCTCCGGGAGTGCCGCTCCGACGTCGTGGTCCCAGGGCAGACGCTCGGCCATGCGCCGCGCGTCGTCGGTGTCGAAGCTGCCGGCGAAGACGGCCAGGCAGTGGAGCAGCTCGCGCTGCTGCGGCTCGAGGAGCCGGACCGACCACTCCACCACGGCGTCCAGCGCGTCGGCGGCCCCGCCGGGTCCCGGATCGGACAGCTGCCGCACGACCTCGTCGACGCCCGAGTTCGCGACCCGGGAGGCCGCGAGCTCCACGGCGAGCGGGAGCCCGTCGCAACGTCGGCACAGCTGTGCGACCTGGGGCGTGTTCTCGGGAGTCACCGCGAAGGTGGGCCGCAGGCGGCGCACCCGGTCGGCGAGCAGCCGCACGGACGCGGCCGCCGACTGGACGCCCACCGTCGCAGCCGGATCCGGCAGCGCCAGCGGGTCGAGCGGGATCACCAGCTCGGAGAGGATGCCGAGGCGCCGGCGGCTGGTGGCCAGCACCCGCACGTCACGGCATCGGCGGACGATCTGGTCGACGAGGGGCGCCACCTGGTCACGCACGTGCTCGCAGTTGTCCAGCACCAGCAGGTGCGGGCTCGCGCCCAGGTACTCGACCACGCTCTCCTGCAGCGAAGAACCCTGCGAACGCAGGCCGAGCGCGTCTGCCACGGCGGCGACGACGCCACGCCCCGTCACCGAAACGAGTTCGACCACGGTGACGGGCAGTTCCAGGCGTTCGTCCGCCCGCACGAGCGCTTCGGCAGCCAGCCGCGACTTGCCCACCCCACCGGGTCCGGTGATGACCGTGACCGAGTGCGCGGCGAGCGCCCCGACGACCGCGGCCACCTCGTCCTCACGCCCGATGAACGCGGTCGAGGTGTCGAGCCAGTCGGGCAATCGCGGTAAGGCCGGCGACGGGGGCAGCGAGTGCCCGAGGATGCGCTGCTCGAGCGCGATCAGTGCCGGCCCCGGGTCGAGACCGAGCTCGGACACCAGACGACGGCGGTGGGCGCGCAACCGGTCCAACGCCTCGGTCTGCCGCCCCGCCTCGTAGAGAGCCCGCGCCAGCAACTCGACGGCCTGCTCGCGGAAGGGATCTCGCTCGAGCAACCCTTCGAGGTCAGCGACCGCCGCGGCGGGGTCTCCGGTGTGCAGGAGGACGGTCGCGTGCGCCTCCAGAGCGTCCGCGCGCAACCGCTCGAGTCGCTGCTTCTCGGACGCCGCGAACCATGCGGTGTCGTACTCGCCATACGGAGGTCCTCTCCACAGGGAGAGCGCCCGTCGGAGCAGGTGCTCGGCGCGGGTGGCTCCGGTCTGTCGGGCGTCCTCCACGAGCTGCTCGAACTCGCCGGCGTCCACGGCGCTCGGCGGGACGGCCAACCGGTAGCCCGTGGGCTCACGGATGATCCTGTCGGAGCCCAGCACGGACCGGAGCCGGGACAGCACCGTGCGCAGCGCCCGTCGCGGGTCCTCCGGGGACATGTCGGGCCAGGCTGCCTCGACGAGCGCGTCGCCGGACACCGGCTGGTCCGCATCGACGAGCAACCTCGCCAGCACCGCGCGCTGGCGTCCCGGAGGGACGGGTCGCTCTTCGCCGTCGACCACCACCTGCAGGGCACCGAGCACACCGAGACGCAGCTCAGCCATGACAGCCATCGTGCCGCAGTGGTCGACGAAACGTCCGTGAAACGCAGTCCAGCAACCGTGGATGTCGTCCATCCGCGACCGAAGGAGACGCCATGACCACCCCGACGCTGGACCTGGAGCGAGTTGCCCGGTTCGCCGAGCACGTCGGCGCCATGCTGGCCGGTGGGGCCACCACGGCCCTGATGGCCGTCGGAGACCAGCTGGGCCTGTATGCGGCGCTGTCCACCGAGGGTCCACTCACCTCTGCCGAACTCGCCGCCCACACCGGGACGACCGAACGCTACGTGCGCGAGTGGCTTGCCCAGCAGGCGGCCGTCGGGCTGGTCGTCCACGACGCCGAGACGGGCGGGTTCGCCCTGCCGCCGGAGCACGCCGCCGTGCTCGCCTCCGACGACTCGCCGGCCGCGCTGATCGGGGCGGCCTCCCTGATCAGCGGGATGCACCGGCGGGTCGACGAGGTGGTGGACGCCTTTCGCAGTGGCCGCGGAATCCCTTGGGCCGACCAGGATTCGGCGGTCTTCGAGTCCACCGAGCGGTTCTTCCGGGTCAGCTACCGCAACAACCTGGTGACCGAGTGGATCCCGGCACTCACCGGTGTCGAGCAGAAGCTCCGGACCGGTGCGACGGTCGTGGACGTCGGCTGCGGACGCGGCGCCCCACTGCTCCTCCTGGCGGAGGCCTACCCGTCCTCGCGGTTCGTCGGCTACGACCTGCACCCGGACTCCATCGAGACCGCCCGGCGGCGTGCGGCCGAGGCCGGAGTCGCCGACCGGACGCGCTTCGAGGTCAGGGACTGCCGGGACTACGCCGACGAGAACGTCGACGTCGTGACCTTCTTCGACACCTTCCACGACCTCGGAGATCCGGTGGGAGCGGCCGCGCACGCCCGCCGCTCGCTCGCCGACGACGGCACGTTGGTGCTGGTCGAACCGCTGGCCGCCGACGACCTCGCCACGACGCTGGCCACCGCGCCCATGGCGGCCCTCGGCTTTGCCGCCTCGACGATGCTGTGCACCCCGAACTCCCTGTCGCAGCCGGTGGGCGCCGCGCTCGGCGCCCTGGCGGGTGAAGCGCGGCTGCGCGAGGCGCTGACCGCGGCGGGCTACCACTCGGTGCGTCGGGTCGCCGAGAACCAGGTCAACATGGTGCTCGAGGCGAAGCCGGCCTGACCGGGCACGGTGAGGGGCAGGCCTTGACTTCGAGTGCACTCGAAGAGCCATCCTGTCTGCCGTGACGACCGCCAGCCTGACCATCGCCGAGGCCGCCGAACGGTCCGGCCTCACCACCCACACGTTGCGCTACTACGAGCGCGACGGCCTGATGCTGGAGGTGGGCCGGGCCGGCTCGGGGCACCGCCGCTACACCGAGCAGGACCTCGGCTGGATCGAGCTGATCACCAAGCTGCGCCGGACCGGTATGCCGATCCGCGAGATCCGCCGCTATGCGCAGCTCGTGCGCGACGGCGAGGACAACCTGCGCGAACGGCTCGACCTGCTCGTCGCGCACCGCGACCGGGTGCGCCAGGAGCTGGCCGAGGTCACCCGCCACCTCGCGGCCATCGACGCCAAGATCGACCACTACGCCAACGCGGTCGGCACCACCGACCCCGACGCCGACCCCGACCTCGCCCTCAGTGCGCCTCGTCGAGTCGGCGACGCTGGTCGGGGGTGAGCTCGAGGTCGACCGCGGCGAGCGCCTCGTCGAGCTGCGCGACCGACGACCACCCGACGAGGGGCACGACCGGCAGCTCGCCGCCGATCATCCAGGCGAGCACCACCTGGTTCCTCGTCGCGCCGGCCTCCTTCGCGACCTCGTCGAGCGCCCGCATACGTGTCGTGGTGCCGTGGTGGTCGTAGGCCTCGTCCAGCGGCTTGTCCGGGCGCACGTAGCTGCCGCCGAGCAGTGGTGAGTAGGCGACCAGCGTGCTGCCCGGCTCGCTCCGCAGATAACTGAGGATCGAGCCGTCCGCGGCGCCGAACTCGCCGGGCTCCCCGAAGCGGGGATCGGGGAGGTCGGTGCGCATCCGCAGGTAGGTGTGGTGGTACTGGAACACATCCGGACGGGCGACCCCGGCGGTGTCCGCGAGGCGCCTGGCCCGTTCCAGCTGCCACGCCCAGAAGTTGCTCATGCCGAGGAGCCCGACGGTGCCGTCGGCCACGAGCTCGCCCAACGCGGCGACGGTGTCGGCCAGCGGGGTGTCGTGCCAGAGGTCCTGGATGTGCGCGTAGTAGAGGTCGATCCGGTCCACGCCGAGCCGTTCGCGGCTGCGGTCGGCCTGCTCCCGGATCACGGCCGGCGCCAGCCCCTCCGCGGACTCCACGTATCCCGTGCCCGCCACCGTGGGCCGGGCACCGACCTTGGTGGCGATGAGCACCTCGTCGGTGATGCCCCGGCTCCGGCGCCAGCGACCGAGCAGCGCCTCGCTCTCGCCGCCGTGGGTGCCGTTCACCCAGAAGGCGTAGTTGTTCGACGTGTCGATGAACGACCCACCGGCCTCGACGTAGCGGTCGAGGATCGCGTAGGAGGTCGCCTCGTCGGTCGTGGTGCCGAAGCGCATCGCTCCCAGGGCGAGCGCGCTGACGGTGCGTGAGGTGGTCGGGTCCGAGCCGAGGGTGATCTGTCGCATGTCCCGCAGCCTCGACCTTCGCGCGCGCTCGAAGTCAAGCGCGGCGCGGCGCCCGCCGTCAGCGCTGCTGGACGGTCACGGCGCGCAGGTGCTCCGGCGTGGGCTTGACCACGTGCTCGTCGGGTCGGCCGGGTCGGCCTCGTGGTCGATGAGGACGTCGCGGGACTCCCCGGCCCGGTGCTGGACCTCGAAACGCTGATCGGTCATGCTCACTCTCCCCGTGCCGGCGGGTGCTCGGTGGCCGGCTGCTCACGGGGCCGCAGCCGGACGCCCGGCAGCGCCGGCGCCGGCAGCGGGGCGGGCTGGTCGGGCGGGAACGGCCCGAACAGGGGCGGTTTGCCCGCGTCCGCCGGGTCCGGCGGGTCGAAGCCGAGCTCGGCCTGGTAGCGGCGCCGGAACTCGACGATCTCGTCGTGGCTGCGGCCGACGAAGTTCCACCACATGACGATCCGTTCGTCCAGGGGGACGCCACCGAGCAGCACGACCCGGGCGCCGTCGGGGCCCGCGCCCAGCGTCAGCGTGTCGGCGCCCGGCGGCACGTAGGCCAGGCAGCGGTGCTCGGTCGCGCTCGAGTTGACCGTGATCGTGCCGGTCTCGGCGAGCGCCGCGTGCTCGAAGTCGGGGCGGACCTCGAGCGACACGGTGGCGCCGGGCTCCAGCACCAGCTCCGCGCCGAGCAGCTCCGGCGTGCGGGTCTCGACCGGTGAGGTCGAGCCGAGCAGCTCGCCGAGGAACACCCGCGCCGTCAGCCCGGAGCCGGTCACCACCTCGGGCACGTAGTGCTCGAAGTGGTTCGGGCCGAAGCGGGTCGCGTCGGGCAGCGCGAACCACAGCTGCACGCCGTGCAGGACGTCCGTGTCGGGAGTGCTGATCTCGGAGTGGGTGATGCCCTGCCCGGCGATCATCAGGTTCAGCTCACCCGGCCGCACCTCGGCGGCGTGCCCGCCGGAGTCGAGGTGGTCGATCCGGCCGCCGAACAGCCAGGACACCGTCGCCAGCCCGGTGTGCGGGTGCCGGGGCACCCGCATCCCGCCCGTGGTCGAGACCTGGTCGGGGCCGTAGTGGTCCAGGAAGCACCAGGCGCCGACCAGCGAGCGGCCCCGCTGCGGCAGGGTCCGGTGCACCGTCATGGCCCGGGGGCCGCCCAGCGGCACGAGCCGCGGCTCGAGGACCTCCACCGCCGTGCACGGCTGCCCGGGCGCCAGGACGGTCAGGGTCGGTCGTTGCTCCAGACTGCTCACCCCGTCAGTATGCGGTGTGGCTGGCCGGGCGCGCGGCTCGCCACCTCCTCGCGGCGGGGCCCGTGGGGCCTCCCTCGCGCCGACGTCCGTCGGCAGACTCAGGCGTCGGTCAGGATCCCCTGCACGTGACGCAGGACCCGGCTGTGCTCGGCCTGCGGGCTGAACATGACCAGGTCGGTGTCCTGCTCGAACCGGATGGTGTGTCCGCCCGGCCAGTGGAAGACGTCGCCGGTCCGGCAGTGCTCCTCGGTCGCGACGTCGTAGGTGACCACGGCGTGCCCGGTGACCACGTAGCCCCAGTGCTCGACCTGGCACGCGTTGCCGGGAAGCCCGACGAACGTCGGCGCCAGGTCCGTGCCGGCGGCGAAGCTGAAGTACTCCGCGCCGAGGGTGCCGGAGGGTGCGCCGAAGTCGGGCCGCTGCCGGGCGATCGCGCCCGGCACCTCGAGCTGGACCGGGATCCGTTCCTTGGCGATGCGCATGACCGTTTCCTCTCGTCGATGGTGGCGGTTGACACCTCATCGGCGTGACAGGCGCTGTCACAATGTGACGATGGACGCGTCGGCGACGCCGCCGACCCCGGAGGAGCTCGAACAGCAGGCCCGCGCCGCATACGACGCGGGCGCCTTCGAGCAGTCGATCACCGCCTGGGAGCGCCTGTACGAGTTCGGCCGCGCAGACGGGGACGACGCGGTCGCGGCTCGTGGCGCGGCGATGGTCGCGCTGTTCCTGCTGATCGAGGCGGCCATGGTGTCGACCGTGCGGGTGTGGCTCGGCCGCGCGAGGCAACACCTCGGCGACCGGCCCGAGGGCGGGACGCACGCGCTCGTGGCGATGATCGCGGCATACGAGCGGTTCTTCAGCGGCGACCTGACACGGGCCGGGGAGCACGCGGCCGACGCGATCCGGCTGGGCATCGCGCACGACGTCGTCGCGGCCCAGGTGCTGGGCACGGTGGCCTCGGCACGGGTCCAGATCGCCGAGGGCGAGCCCGAGGCCGGTCTGGCCCGACTGGACGAGGTGGGCGTCCTCCTCCTCGCCGGCGAGGTCGACCCGCTCACCACGGGCATGATGTATTGCGAGTTGATCTGCGCCGCGCAGAACGTCGGCGCGCTGGACCGGGCGAGCGAGTGGACCGCGGTGATGGCCCGGTGGGTCGACCAGCACGGCGTGGGGTCGACGCGCGGGCGCTGCCGGGTGCACCAGGCGGAGTTGTTGCGGCTCACCGGGCCGGTGGACCGGGCCGAGGACGCGGCGCTGTCCGCGTGCGTGGAGCTCCGACCATGGCTGCGCCGCGAGTTCGGCTGGCCGCTGGTCGAACTCGGCGACATCAGGCTGCGGCGGGGCGACCTGGCCGGGGCTGAGGAGGCGTACCTCGGCGCCGAGCGGCACGGCTGGCCGGCGCAGCCGGGTCTGGCCCTGTTGCGGCTGGCCCGCGGTGAGGTGACGGCGGCTCGCGAACTCATCGACGCGGCCATCGCGTCGCCGGTCACGGTGCCGTCGAAGGAGTGGCCGCCGGTCGGGGCGCTCCGGCTGGCTCCGCTGCTCGACGCCCAGGCCGCGATCGCGGCGGAGGCCAGGGACCACGCCGGACTGGCGGCAGCGGCCGACGCGCTGGCCCGGCTGGCCGCGGACTACCCGAGCCCCGTTCTCGTGGCGCGCGCCGATCTCGCGCGCGGCCGGGAACGGCTCCTGGCCGGCGACGCCGACGGCGCCGTCGCGGCGTGCACCCGCGCCGCGCTCGACTGGACCGGCCTCGGCGGGACCTACGACGCCGCGGTCGCACGGCTGGTGCTCGCCGACGCCCAACGAGCGCGCGGACTGGGCGAACTCGCCCGCGTGGAGGAGGCGGTCGCGCGACGCCTGCTCGACGAGTACGGCGCCGGGCGCCCCACCCCGGAGCTGCCGTCGCCGGCGCGACCGGCGCGGGCGGTCTTCCGCACCGAGGGCGGCACCCGAGTCGTCGAGTTCGCCGGACGGACCGCGCGACTCACCGATCTGGTCGGACTGCGTCACCTGGCCCGGCTGCTCGCCGAGCCGGGACGCGAGTTCCACGTGCTCGACCTGGTCGCCGTGGCACGCGGGGTCGTGCCCGCGGCCTCGGAGGAGGTCTCCCGCGAGGGACGCACGATCGCGGGCACCGGCCTGCCGGTGCTGGACGACGAGGCGCGGACGGCCTACCGGCGGCGGCTGGCGGAGATCGAGGAGGACCTGGCCGCGGCGGAGGCCGACCACGACCTGGCCCGGATCGAACTCGCCGGGCGCGACCGCGACTACCTGGTGGCCGAGCTGCGGCGCGACGTCGGGCTCGGCGGCCGGCCGCGCACGACCGGGTCGCACTCGGAGCGGGCCCGCACCAGCGTCACCCGGGCGCTGCGCTACGCGATCCGCCGTCTCGAGCCGGTGCATCCCGAGCTCGCCTCGCACCTGCGCAACACGGTCCACACCGGCACCTACTGCAGCTACACCCCCGAGGTCGGCTCGCCCGTCGAGTGGGACCTGGGGCGACCGGGGCGAGTCAGGGACGCCGAGCCCACGACCCCGTCGTCGGGCCCCACGACTGACAAGGCCCCGCCGCGGTGACGCGGGCGGGGCCAAGGTGTCCGATGGTGGA
>CAYRLV010000135.1:0-9452 GCA_964425155.1 uncultured Ornithinicoccus sp.
CCGGGTCGGTCGTGGTCATGGCCTGCGTGTCGTCCGTGGCCGCGGTGTCCCGCGTGTCCGGGTCGGTCGTGGTCATGGCCTGCGTGTCGTCCGTGGCCGCGGTGTCCCGCGTCTCCGGCCGGGGC
The DNA here is from genome assembly GCA_964425155.1 of uncultured Ornithinicoccus sp. Classification (GTDB taxonomy): domain Bacteria; phylum Actinomycetota; class Actinomycetes; order Actinomycetales; family Dermatophilaceae; genus Segeticoccus. The sequence goes on from CAYRLV010000135.1 coordinate 126, forward strand.
GTGGTCAGGGTCTGCGTGTGCTCCGACTCCGAAGCAGCGGACGCCGACGTCTCCTCGCCCAGGCGAGCGGTGTGCGGGTCGTCCTCGGGTGCCTCCGGCCGGCCGGTGAGGCGATCCGCCAGTGTGCGGTGGTCGTGCTCGTCCTCGGGATATCCGCTCGGCAGGTCGCCGCGCTCTTCTCCCCCTGTGGTCCTGCCTGGGTCGTGAGTGCTCATGGCCTTCTCAGCTCTCCCACTCCTTGGGTCCGGGCCTACAGCACGACGCTACCCAAGTACGGGCGTTCCACACGGGACCTCGGCACGGCGATCTTCCCCGGGGAATCTCCTGGGCCCGCGGCGGGCGTGCTCAGCGGCAGTCCACCCGCTCGAGCGGTTCCAGCCTCCCGTCGCGCAGCGCGTACCGGTTGATGCCGCGTGCCGGCGCGTTCGCGTGCAGCGAGAGGGCGGGACGGTCCCCGAGGTTGACGACCTCGTGCACGTGGCTCGTTCCGAAGTCGCGACCGTCGTGTCCCAGCGGCTGCTCGTGCACCCCGCCGAACCAGCTGCGCTCGGTCAGCGCGCCCTCGACCAGCAGGTGCGCGCCGAGCGATCCGCGGTGGTCGTGCCAACCCGTGCCGGCGCCCACCGGCCAGCTCAACAGCCAGACCTGCAGGTATGGCGTGTCGACCAGCTGCCGACGCTGCCGCCGGTCAGCCGCCCGGTCCAGCAGGTCGGGCAACTCGGGGTCGCTCGCGAACAGGTGCAGGGTGCGCAGCAGTTGCGCACCGTCGAAGTGGTCGACCCCCGGGGTCCGACCGGTGATGGTGGTCATGGATCTGCTCTTTCATGCTTCGTCTGGTTGGTGTCGAACGGCGTTCACCCGCAGGCGCATTCGGTGGTGCGGGCATCCAGCCAGACGTGCGAGGTCAAGAAAGATGCGGCGGTGGGCCGTGAAACTCGTGGTCACTGTGAGGTCTCCGGGCTCGGGGCGCGGGGTGGGCGCCGAATCGGGTGCTGACGGGTGCGTGGGTCAGGCACACCACACGGGCATGACGCAGCAGCGCATGACATGCATGCGCGGCGTTCGCTGCGTCGATCCCGGAGACATGCCAGCAGTGGAACACACCGGGGGGCGTCCGGTCCACGTGGAATCCGATCCGTCTCGCACCGCGGACGCGCCGGCAGGGCACGCCGCGCCAGGATTGGCACGCCGCGGCGACGACGAGCGGCGACGATGGAGCGGAGCGAGCCTGCCGCCGAGGAGCCGCGGCAAATTGGCACGTGTTGTCTTTCGCCCACGCGTGGCGGGAGGATGCGGGCAGAGCGATTCATCCCGACCAGGAGGAGTGCCGATGATCTTCATCACCGCGAAGTTCCGGGTCCGTCCCGAGGACGCCGACCGCTGGCCGGAGATCTCCGGGGAGTTCACCCAGGCCACCCGCAACGAACCCGGCTGCCTGTGGTTCGAGTGGTCGCGCAGTCTCGCGGACGACACGGAATACGTGCTCGTGGAGGCGTTCCGTGACGGTGACGCGGGGGCCGCGCACGTGCAGTCCGACCATTTCAAGAAGGCACAGCAGACCCTCCCTCCGCACCTGGTGGAGACCCCGAAGGTCATCAACACGACCCTGGACCAGGACGACTGGTCCGAGCTCGGCGAGATGGCGGTGGACTGAGCCTGCTGCCACAGCGGTTGCGCGGTCACCGCCGAGCGGCGTCGAACCGGCTCGCGTCGGCGGTCCCGGGGTGCCACCCGGGCGGCGCGAACAGGTAGCCCAGCCGGTCGTGCCAGCTGCCGGCCTGCCGGACGTCGCGGAACGCGGCGGCGAACTCGCCGTACTGCAGCCGGAGCGGGTTGTGCGTCTCGACCGGCTTGGTGACGCCGTAGCGCGGCCGCTCGACCTCTTCGGCGTAGCTGCCGAACAACCGGTCCCACACGATGAGGATGCCGCCGTAGTTGCGGTCCAGGTAGCCGGGGTTGGTGGCGTGGTGCACCCGGTGGTGTGACGGCGTGTTGAACACGAATTCGATCGGCCGCCACAGCTTGCCGATGGTCTCGGTGTGCACCCAGAACTGGTAGATCAGGTTGACGGAGAAGCAGAAGAAGATCATCCAGGGCGGAACGCCCAGCAACGGCAACGGGATCCAGAAGACCAGCTCACCCCAGGGGTTCCACTTCTGGCGCAGCGCGACCGAGTAGTTGAAGTACTCCGAGCTGTGGTGCGCCTGGTGCGCGGCCCACAGGATCCGCACCCGGTGCGAGCAGCGGTGGTAGCAGTACCACAGCAGGTCGACAGCGAGGATCACGCCGACCCAGGTGCTCCAGTGGTGCGGGTCGAGCCGCAGGGGCGTTGCGACATACAGGATCGCGTAGAGCAGGAGGGCGGCCAGCCGGGCGCCGAGGTTGACGACGACCGAGCCGGCACCCATGACCAGGTTGGTCACGGTGTCGAGGCGCTCGTAGCCCCGGCGCGGCGGTGCCTCCGGATCATTGTCGAGGAATCGCAGCGCCACCAGCTCGATCCCGATGAACAGCAGGAAGAACGGGATGGCATAACTGACCGGATCCCGAAGCTCCTCGGCGAAGGCCATCTCAGCACTCCTTCCTGCGGACCCAGCGCATTCGGAGCAGCAGCACTACTCACCAGTAACGTTACGCCGCGCCTCGCCGGATCGGAAGGGGTTTGCCTGCCAGCCGACGCGGTCAGGCGTCTCCCGGGGCGGTCATCAGGCGCTCGACCCGGCGGTCCGGGACGAGCCAGATGACCGCGACCAGGGTGTACAAGGCGACGCCGATCCAGGACGCGACGAAGGTCAGCGCGATGCCGGCGACGTAGAGGAACGGCGACAGCTTGCCCTTGGCGTCGCGGCCGAGCGCCTGCCGGAGGGCGGAGTCCGGCCCCTCGACCCGCAGCACCGCGAGCTGCATGACGTACCACGCCACGGCGCAGGCCAGCAGGTCGATGCCGTAGACCACGACGGGCGCGGTCGCGAAGTCCGTCTCGTCCATCCACGCCGTCGTGAACGGGATCAGGGACAGCCAGAACAGCAGGTGCAGGTTGGCCCAGAGCACCGGGCCGCCGACCCGCTTGATGAGGTGGAAGAAGTGGTGGTGGTTGTTCCAGTAGATGCCGATGTAGACGAAGCTGAGCAGGTAGGTGAGCAGGCTGGTGGTCACCCCGGCGAGCCCGTGGAAGGTGGCCTCCTCGGGCACCTGGAGCTCCAGCACCATGATGGTGATGAGGATGGCCAGCACGCCGTCGCTGAACGCCTCGATCCGACTGGTGGGCACCGGTGCTCCCTTCCGGCCGCGGCGGCCCTCCCGTCCGGTGAGGCGCTGCCGAGCCGGGCGTCAGCCTAGACCCGTTCCCATTGCGGCTCAGGGCACCGGGCCGCCCACGCGCTTGGTGACCGAGGGAGCCACCGGCTGCTCCCCGGGGGCGTCCGGGTGCGGCACGGGCTGCCCGAACCGCGACTCGATCGGCAGCACGCCCTGCCAGACCCCGTCCGCCAGCTCGCTGCCCGGCCCTCCGGTGCGCACCTTGGCGGTCCAGTTGTCGTCGGTGATCTCGAGCGCGAGCACCAGGGTGGCGGCGAGCTCCTTGCGCAGGTGGCCGCGCACCTCCGCGCGGCGGCCGGGCATGAGGCGGTCGCTCAGCGCGTCGAGGGCGGCGATCGCCTCGTCGCCGTCCAGCCGCCGGGCGACGCCGGTGACCACGGCCGAGCGGTAGTTGGCGCTGGAGTCGAACAGGCTGTCGGCGTAGACCAGGCCGTCGAGGTGGCAGGCGGACAGCGCGACCGGAGTGCCGGCGGCGGCGACGCGGAGCGCCCCCGCGCCGGTGGACCCGTGCACGATGATGCGGTCCCCGTCGCGGCCGGCCATCACCGGCACGACCAGCGGCACGCCGTCCTGGACGGTCGAGAGGGTGACGACGAGCGCGTCGTCGAGGATGCGGTCGAGGTCCTGGCGGGCCGAGCGTCCGCGCTCGGGGTGGCGTCCGATCTGCGTCATGGTGTCACGGTGCCGGTCGATAGTGGTCCCCGGCATGAGCCGGTATTGACCGATGCGGGCAGACCACTATGCAATGGTCGTATGCCGCGTCCCGCCGTCGCCACCCAGCTGCGCCTCGACCTCGACCCCCGGGTGGCTCCCGTGCGTCGCCGGGTCGCCGAGGCCGTGCTCGCCGCCATCGCGGCGGGTCGGTTGCACGACGGCGACGCCCTGCCGTCCACACGCACCCTCGCGTCGACGCACCACGTGCCCCGGACCGCCGTCGTCGAGGCCTACGACGAGCTGGTCGGCGCGGCCATCCTGGTCGCCCGGCCGGGCAGCGGCACGCTCGTGGCCACGGGAGCGACGCACCTGGTGCGGCACGGTGCTCGCGCCGGGGTGCGCCCCGCGCCGGCCGAGCCCGAGCCACCAGTACCGGCCGGGAGACGGCCGTCGGAACCCCTGGATCTGCGGCCCGGCACGCCGGACACCACCCTCATCCGCCGGCCGGGGTGGAACCGCGCCTGGCGGGCCGCGGTCGACCCCTGCCCGCCCGACGAGGAGGCCAGCCACGCCGCCCTCCGGTCCGCCCTTGCCGACCACCTGCGTCGGTTCCGCGGCGTCAGCGCGACCCCCGACCGGATCGTGCTGCACCCCAGCGTCCGCACCGCGGTGGCCGCACTCGTCGAGGACGCCGGGCTGGACGGCGCCACCGTGGCCATGGAGGACCCGGGCTACCCGGCCGCCCGGCACGGGCTGCGGCACAGCGGCACCCGGGTGCGACCGGTGCCGGTCGACGACGAGGGCCTGCTCGTGTCGCGGCTGCGGCCGACGGACCACGCGGTCTACGTCACCCCGGCGCACCAGTACCCGACCGGCTGCGCGATGAGCCTGGCCCGCCGGGTCGCGTTGGTGCAGTGGGCGGTTCGCCATGACGCGCTGGTCATCGAGGACGACTACGACGGCGAGTTCCGCTACGACGCCGACCCGGTGCCGGCCCTGGCTTCGCTGCGCGAGGGCAGCGAGCGCGTCGCCTACATCGGCACCTCCTCGAAGGTGCTGACGCCCGAGCTGCGGATCGCCTGGACGGTGCTGCCGGACCACCACCGCCCCGCGCCGCCGGTCGCGACCCAGACCCGTCCACTGGTGAGCGGCTTCTCGGTGCGCGCCCTCACCCACCTGCTCCGCCACGGCGAGGTGAGCCGGCACCACGCCCGGGCGATGCGCACGTATGCGGCGCGCCGAGCCAGGCTGATCGGTCACCTCACCGAGCTGGTCCCGGCGGTGGAGGTCTCGGGCATCAGTGCCGGGCTGCACGTGCTGGTCCGGCTGCCTGCGGACACGAGCGACACCGCGGTCACCGCCGCGCTCGCGGAGCGGGGATACCTGGTGGCGCCGCTGTCGGAATACGCGCTCCGGCGCCAGCCTCCGGGGCTGGTGATCGGCTACGCGACGCTCCCGGAGAGCCGGGCTCGCGCCTTCGCCCGCGCCCTGGCTGCCGCCCTCCCCACACCCACCTCCCGCTAAGTTGTTGCGGCGTGAGCGGCCACTCGACCGGTCGAATCCGCCGCAACACCGCACCGACAGCGGACTCAGTGGTGTCCCTGGTGGCCGCTCAACCGTTGGGTGAGTCCGTCCAGCAGGATGTCGACACCGAGGTCGAACTTCTCCTGGTCTGTCATGGTGACCAGGACGGGCAGTACTCGCTCGATGGTCGGGAAACCGGCGAACTGCCCCCTTGTCTGCTCGTGTGCGGCGGCGGCGATTCCTTTGCGAGCCGGATCGCGCCGGTCGGGGACCGATGCGAGGACGTGAGCGGTGAGGAGTTGAGCGATCCCGGCCGTCTCGTGGTCGGCGAAACCCGCATCGCTCAGGATGCGCATGGTGGTCTCGATGTGACCGAGCCGGTGCGGCCCGGACGGCGGGCGTGCACGCAGCAGCGCCGCAGCATCACGGTGAGCGACCAGCAGCTGACGGAACTGCTGCAGCCCACTCTTCAGTTGGTCCTGCCACGGCTGGGCCCCATCGATCACGAAGGCTCCCGCGCAGATGGACTCGGCCACCAGGTCCAGCAACTCGGCCTTGTTCGCCACGTGCCAGTACAGGCTCGGCGAGCGGATCCCCAACTTGTCGGCCAGCCGTCGCGTGGTCAGCTCCTCGAGCCCCACCTCGTCGAGCAGCTCCACGGCAGCCTGCGTGATGTGGTCGAGGCCGATCGACGACCGCTGCTGCTTCGGCGCTGACACCGCGCGAGCCTATCATTGATAGGCTCGCGCCCTATCAATGATAGGGACCTCGGGAGGCCCACTGATGACGACACTCGTGCGGAACCACTCGCCACGCGCGGCTACGTGGTCCGACAGACTGCAGCTGATCACCGCGGCATGCTCCCTCGTCTTCACCATCGGGACCACGCTGCAGAACTTCGTCATCATCAACATCGACACGCTCACCCGGATGATGGTGCTCGCCGGCAAGACACCGGCGGAGGCTGCCGACGCGGCACCGGGGTTCCTGACCGGCTTCCGGATCGTGGGTTGCCTCTACATCGCCGGGAACGCCCTGGGCATCCTGGCGGTTCTGCGACGAGGCTGGGGGTGGCTGTTCTGGGTGGTGATCGCCGTCAACCTCACCCAGGCCGCCGGCGTGGTCATGGTCCCCTCGGAGGCATTCGAGGCCTCGATGGACCAGTTCGGTCCGGCGGGCCTTCTCCCCTCCCTCGTCACCGATGGCGGCGCACTGCTGCTCGCCCTGGTGCTCCTCGGATTCCTTCTTCGCTACCGGCGACCGTGGGCGCAGCCACGAGACCCGTAGGCACCAACAGCATCGCGCCCCCATGGCGGCGTGCGCGGCCACTCGACCGGTCGAATCCGCCGCAACAACTCAGGGTGTGGGGGCGCGGCGGAGCGCTCCTCCAGGCAGCCGGAGGGCGACCACCGTGGCGACGAGGAGCAGCACGGCCCCGATGGCGAAGTCGAGGTCGACCGCCCGCATCACCGTCGCCGCGTCGCGGGCGTGGACGCCGACCACCGCGGCGAACACCGCCCCCAACCCGGCCGCGCCCAGCGAACCCCCGACCGACTCCACGAAGCGGATCCCCGTGGTGGCCATCCCGAGGTCCTCGCGGCCCACGTGCGACTGCACGATGATGATCTCGTTGCCCAGGGTCAGGCCGACCCCGAAGCCGAGCACGAGCAGGCAGAGCGAGAGGGCCCACCAGGGTGAGGTCGCACTCAGCGTGGCCAGCCCGGCCATCGCGGCGGCGGTGAGCCCGGTGCCGCCGACCACCGCCCGGCGCAGGGGTCGGTGCCGCTTCAGCAGCAGGCCGCCGCTGAAGGCGCCGAGGGCGAGGCCGACGGCCTCCGGGATCAGCGCGACGCCCGTGGCCACCGGACTCATCCCGTGCACGAGCTGGAGTTCGAGGACGATGTAGACGGTGCCGGCGGCCATGCCCACGCCGGTGGCGAACTGCAGGAAAGACACGACCCGCAGCACCGGGTGGCGCAGCAACCGGGGCGGGAAGAACGGCGCGGCCGAGCGGCGCTGGCGCAGTGCGAAGGCCGCACCCAGCAGCACCACGAGACCGCCGAGGACGAGGATCGGCGCCGACGTCCAGGCATAGCGTGCGCCGCCCCAGTCACAGACGAGCAGCAGGGCCGCGCCCGCCGCCCCGAGGAGCAGGCCGCTCGTCGCGTCGATCGGCTCCCTGGCCGGCACGTGCCGCAGGTGCAGGTAGCGGGCCATCACCAGCCAGGCGGCAAGTCCGAGCGGCAGGTTGGCGAAGAAGATCCACCGCCAGTCGAGGTGCGCGATGAGCGTGCCACCGAGCAGCGGCGCGCACACCAGGCCGAAGCCGACCATGGCCCCGGCGATCCCGTTGCCGTTGTTGCCGTCGACGGCGTCCGGCTCCTCGGCGCGCAGGTGCCCGATGACGACCATGGTGACGCTCATCAGCCCGCCGCCGCCCAGCCCCTGCAGGGCACGAAACCCGATCAGCTCGGGCATCGAGGTGGCCAGCCCGCACAGCACGGACCCCACGAGGAACAGCCCCACCGCCGCCAGGAAGACCGGGCGGACGCCGATCCGGTCGCAGAGCTTGCCGTAGAGCGGCTGCACGACCGTGCCGGCCAGCAGGTATGCGGTGACCAGCCACGGCACCTGCGTCGCCCCTCCCCGGGGTTGCAGATCACGGGCGATCGGCACCGCGGCGGTGGTGACGATGTTGCTGTCGATGACCGCGAGCAGCAGCGTGGCGATCGCGGCCACCATGACCGCGATGACCCCGCGCCGGGGCATCCCCGCCGCGATCCCCGCCGCGCTCCCCGGAACGGCACCCGGTGCCGGCGCATGGCCCGGACTCGGCCCCGGCCCGGATGACGGCTCACCCGGGCCCTGCCCGTCGACCTGCACGCTGTGCTGCTGGTGCTGCTGCGTCATCGTCGTCTCCCCGTGCTCGCTGTCGGACCAGCACAAACATTAGACTCATCATATTTTTTGGTCAAACCTAAATTTAGATTCGGTCCGTCGAGCGCTAGTCTGGGAGCCATGCCGAAGGAGGGACTGCGCGAGCGCAAGAAGCAGCAGACGCGGGAGCAGATCCGCCGCACCGCGGTGCGGCTGTTCCTCGACCGCGGCTTCGAGGAGGTCTCGGTCGCCGACGTGGCCGACGCCGCCGGCGTCTCGAAGATGACGGTGTTCAACTACTTCCCGGCCAAGGAGGACCTCTTCTTCGCCGGGAGCGAGCGGCTGTTCCCGGACCTCGCCGGAGCGGTGCGGGGGCGGACCGCCGACGAGTCGCCGGTCCGAGCGGTGCGGCGCTACGTCCGCTCGGAACTGGAGTCACGGGCGGAGTGGACGGGGCTGCACGACGGGGTCGCCCGGTTCACCCACCTGATCTGGACCAGCCCGACCCTGCTCGCCAGCATCGGCCGACGCTGGCAGGGACTGCGCGCCGACCTGGTGCGCGCGCTCGACGAGGCCGCGGGCCTGCCTCCCGGGCCGGAACCCGGGTCCGTCGAGGCCGTGGTCGATGACGGTCGGGACGGCCCCGGCGCGGGGTCGCCGCTGCGGAGGGCCACGGACGCGAGCGCCGGCCGGTCGGAGGCACTGGTCGCACTGCGTGCCGCCCTCGGCGAACCCCTTGCCGACCGGGTGACGGCCTCCTCCCCCGAGCGACTCGTCCCCCGGGTGATGGCCGGGCAGATCCTCTCCGCCGTGGAGACCCTCGCCAACGCCAACCAGCTGCGCCAGGCCCGGGGCGTGTCAGCCGACGAGTCGGCGGACGACGCGCTGACGGCGTGCGAGCTCGCCTTCGACCTGGTGGAGTTCGGTGTCGGCGACCGCCCCACCCCTCGCTAG
>CAYRLV010000136.1:0-9431 GCA_964425155.1 uncultured Ornithinicoccus sp.
GGGAGAGGTGCTCGTGCACGCCGAGCCAGCTGCCGTCCGGCTGCCGCGCGAACACGATGGTCTCGCGCTCGTCGGCCTCGGCCTTGCCCGCCCGGGTGCTGGTGACGGTGTGCACGCGGTGCGTGAACACGGCCGCGTCGCCCACGAGTTGCACCCGTTGGTCGGACGATCGGCAGGCGAGCACGCGGAAGTTGTCGTCGCGCTGCCAGGTGGCCCACTCCTCGCGGTACTCGACGACGGAGTGCAGGACGCGGTCGGTCGTGTGGAAGATGAAGCTCGCGTCCTCGGCGAAGCAGCCGAAGTACTCGTCCAGCCGGCCCGAGCCGAACGCCTCGACCAGACCTGCGGCCGTGGCCAGGACGTCCTCCCGGTCGGTCATGTTCCGCTCCTGGCGCCGGCCATCGCGGTCACCAGCTCGTATGCGGTGTGGGCGGCGGCGATGCCGGTGATCTGGGCGTGGTCGTAGGCCGGAGCGACCTCGACGATGTCGGCACCGACCAGGTTGAGGCGGCTGAAACAGCGCAGCACGGCGAGGAGTTCGCGGCTGGTCATGCCTCCAGCCTCGGGTGTGCCGGTGCCCGGCGCGAACGCTGGGTCCAGCACGTCGATGTCGACCGACACGTAGACCGGACGGTCCGCGACGCGCTGGGCGATGCGCTCGACCACACCAGTGGCGCCGATGTCGTCCATCTCGATGCTGGGCACGATCTGGAAGCCGAACTCCTGGTCGTCCACGAGGTCGCTGGCGGCATAGAGCGGTCCGCGTGTGCCGACGTGGAGGCAGCCGGAACGGTCGATGAGGCCCTCCTCCGCAGCCCGGCGAAACGGCGTGCCGTGGGTGTACTTCGCGCCGAAGTAGGTCTCCCAGGTATCCAGGTGCGCGTCGAAGTGCACCACGGCGACCGGCCCGTGCAGTTCGTGCATGGCCCGCAGAAGCGGGAGCGCGATGGTGTGGTCACCCCCGATGGTCAGCAGTCGCGGCGCTCGCTCGAGGGTTGCCCGTGCGCCAGCGTGGATCTGCTCGATCGCCTCGTCGATGCTGAACGGATTGACCCCCAGGTCACCGGCGTCGACCACCTGCTGGGTCGCGAAGGGCTCGCTGTCGGTGGCCGGGTTGTAGGGACGCAGGAGGCGGGACGACTCGCGCACGTGGGTCGGGCCGAAACGGGCGCCGGGCCGGTAGCTCACACCGGTGTCGAACGGGACGCCCAGGACCGCAACGTCGACGTCGGACACCTCGTCAGGCCCGGGCAACCGGGCGAAGGTGGCGGGACCGGCAAAACGCGGGACGACGGTGGCGTCGATCTGGCCCACCTTGCCGCCGGTCGTGACGCGTGGCCGGCTGGTGGGATCGGTCAGGTCAGTCACGGGTGCTCTCCTCGAGTTGTTCCACGTTGCGCACATCGGCACCGGCCCGGCGGTGCGGGTCGTCCTCGATGGGCGGTGCCTCCCCAGCCTTGCACGGCACGAACCTCGGCCCGTCGGGGCCGAACACGTAGCGGGGTTCGGGCACGACGAACAGCATCACCAGGTAGAGGATCGCAGCACAGCAGATGGTGACGGGAAGGCTGATGTCGATACCGCCGGCGGAGTCGTGCAGCGGTCCCACGATCAGCGGGGGATAGTTGGCGAAGAGCAGGCCGAGCACCGCCGCCGGGACCCAGGCCACCATCCCTCGCCAACTCACGCCGGCCGAGTACCAGTAGCGGCCGCCGACCTTGCCCTGGTTGAAGACCTGTACGTCGGTGGGCGAGAAGTAGCCGCGCCGCACGACATACGAGAGGGCCATGATGATCATCCACGGCGTGGTGCACAGCACGATGAGGCCGATGAACGCGTTCACGCTGTTGATCAGGTCGAAGGAGAGCCGGCCGAGCAGGATGAACACGAAAGCGAGCCCGCCGATGGAGAGAGACGCCTGCACCCGACTCAGTCGTGGGAACACCGAGGAGAAGTCCAGCCCTGTGCCGTAGACCGACGTGACGCCGGTCGACATGCCGCCGAGGAAGGCGACGATGACGAGCAACGGCATGTACCAGGTCGGTGACACCTGCACGAGGGCGAAGACGTAGTCCGGTTTGCCGGCGACGACGGTCGCGGTCGCCACGCCGAACAGGAACGGCACCAAGGTGGCGAGTTGCGCGCCCAGGGTCGCGCCGAGCAACCGTGCCGGAGGCGTCTCCCGGGGGATGTAGCGGGACCAGTCACCCAGGAACGCGCCGAACGAGATCGGGTTGCCCATGACGATCAGCGCCGACAGCACGAACGTGGGCCAGAACGTCTCGAGCGCGTATGACCCTGCAGGTGGGTGGTATCCGGGATCGAACATGCTCGCGTAGGCCACGACCCCGAGCAGCATGAGCGCGGTGTTGGCGACCACGACCACCTTGTTGACCAGCAGCATGAACTGGTAGCCGTAGACCACGACGACGATGACCAGGGCACCCAGGATGGCGTAGACGACGCCGCGGACCGCGTTGGTGTCGGGCACGTCGGCGAGCCGGTTGAGGGCGCCGACGAGTGCGTCTCCGCTGACCCACACCGAGATCGAGTAGAAGGCGATGGCCGTGAGGAGGGACAGGAAGGAGCCGACGATCCGCCCGCGCACGCCGAACACCGCGCCCGACGACACGGCGTTGTTGGTGCCGGTCTTGGGGGCGAAGAGCCCCATCGGCATGAGGATCAGCGCGCCGACCAGGACACCGGTGACGGTGGCCGCCACGGACTGCCACCAGGACAGTCCCAATGCTACGGGGAAGGTGCCGAGAATGATGGTGGCGAACGTGTTCGCGCCACCGAACTGGATGCGGAACAGGTCGAGCGGACGAGACGTCCGGTCGCTGTCCGGGATCGTGTCGATGCCGTGGACCTCGACCTCGGTGGCCCGTTGTCGACGTGCGCCCGACGTGGTCTGGTCAGGAATCATGTTGTCTGACAGTAGACGTGTGTTGCTTGGTAGGCAATACTTTGTCGCAACGATCTGTGGAGGTGCCTTGTCCGTCACGACGTCCGCCCCGACGATCATCGACCTGTCGGTCCCCATCGGGCCGGAAACCCAGGTCTACCCGGGCGATCCGCGGTTCGAGGCCCGGGTCCACTCGACGGTCGGCCACGACGGTTTCAACCTGCTGGCGCTGTCCCTGGGCTCGCAGACCGGCACGCACATCGACGCTCCCTATCACTTCCGCGAGGACGGTGCTCGCACCGACGAGCTCGACCTCCGGCTGTTCTTGGGCGACGCGGTGGTCGTGGACGTCAGGGGAGTGGAGGCACGGGGAGAGATCGGCTGGGACCGGATCGCGCCGTACGAGGCCAGGCTCGGCCCCGGGGTCATCGTGCTGCTGTGCACCGGATGGTCCGCGCACTACGGCACCGACCGCTACTTCGACAACCCCTACCTGGGGGCCGACGCCTGCCGACGGCTGCTCGACCTCGGGGTGCGCACCTTCTGCCTGGACGCGTTGAACATCGACGAGACTCCGGACGAGGAGCACCCCGGGGAGGGCTACCCGGTGCACCACCTCATCGCCGAGGCCGGTGGGGTGATCGGTGAGAACTTCCGTAATCTTGAGCAGGTGACCTTCGACCGACCCTTCGTGAGCATGCTGCCCATCGCACTCGAACGCGCCGACGGTGCACCGGTGCGCGCCGTGGCGATGGATCGGCCGGCCTGATGGCGGCGAGGGCCAGGCGCACGGTCGATGCGTCGGCGGCGCAGGGAAACGTGGTGATCGGCAGCCGGTTGCGAGCCGCTCGCCATACGAGGGGGATGACGCTCGACCAGTTGGCCACGGCCAGTGGTCTCACCAAGGGATTCCTCAGCCGTCTCGAGCGGGACGAGGTCTCGCCGTCGGTCGCGTCGCTCGTGACGGTCTGCGAAGTGCTCGGTATGGGGGTCGGCGAGCTCTTCGAGACACCGAAGACCTCGCTGGTGCGCGCCAACGAGGGTCGCCGGATCAACTTCGGCGGGCAGGACGTCCTCGAGTTCCTGCTGACCCCAGGCACGCAGAAGGACCTGCAGGTGATCCACTCGCGGATCGAACCGGGCGGGACCGGTGGTGACGAACTCTACGCGCTCGACTGCAAGGTCGAGTTCGTCTACGTCGTGGCGGGGCACCTCACCATGAGCCTGCTGGGGGAGACCCTCGAGCTCGGCCCGGGGGACGCCTTCACGTTCCCGGGTCGGGAGCCGCACACCTGGGCCAATCGACGGTCGCGCGGTGTCTGCGAGGTGCTCTGGATCCTCGCTCCCGCGCCCTGACGGTGGTGCGACACGACCCGGAGAGTGACGCGAGCGCCTGTGCCGCAGGTCGGTCCCCCGTCAAGGCGCCCACCGAGTCAGGCGGTGTCGCCGGGGGGTATCCGCTCCGGCCCGAGTGGGAGGCCGGTGGTGCCGCTGCGGACTCGGTCGCGCTGGTCCTTCAGTGCCATCGCCAGAGCGAGCAGGACCACGAGGAGGATCAGGGCGAACCCGACGGCGACGGCGGTCGCCCACGACGCCACCGCGAGGATCCCGAAGACGGCCGACGTGATGACGGCGATGCCCACCGACGTGCCGATGCGTTGTCCGGTCTGCATGATCGCCCCGGAGCTGCCGGCGTAGGCGAGCGGGACCTCCGCGAGCGTCAGGGTCTGGTTCGGAGTGATGACCGAGCCCTGGGCGACACCGACGAGGCTGAGCGTCAGCACGAGCCACCATTCACTGACGTGCCCGGACGCTCGGAGCAGCACCACGGCGATGCTCAGCACCAGACCCAGGACCGCGAAGAGCAGGCCCCCGATCACGATCTTGCGTCCGTGGGTCGCGACGCGGTTGCCCGCCCAGTGCGCGGCGACCGCCGAGATGAGCGCCGAGGGGATGCCGACGGCGCCGGCCTGCAACGCGGACCTGCCGACCCCGTCCTGGAGGTAGAGCGCGACGAGCACCCAGATGCTCGTCATACCAAGGAAGTAGAGCATCACGATGATGCTGCCGTTGGTGAAGCTGCGCGTGGAGAAGATGCCCAGGTCGACCATCGGACTGCGACCGGTGGCGCGGTAGTGGCGCTCCCAGCGGACCCAGGCCCAGGCCAGGCCTCCGCCGACCGGCAGGAGCACCCAGATCCAGGGCGACCAGGCGGACTCGACGAAGGGGAAGAGCACGGCGAGGACGGCCAGGCCGAGCAGCACCGAGCCGACCGGATCCAGGGATCGAGAGCTGCGGGCGACGCGCTGGCCCCGGCCCCCGCGTGCCCGCACGAGCAACGGACGGGGAAACCAGAGCAAGGCCAGGGTGAGGCAAAGCAGGCCGATGGGCACGTTGACGAGGAAGGTCAGGCGCCAGCCGAAGTCAGGGCCACCGACCTTGATCAGGAACCCGCCGAGGACGGGTCCGATGCCGACCGCGACCCCGACGACGCTGCCGAAGTAGCCGAAGGCCTTGCCTCGCTCCGCGCCGTGGAAGTACTGCTGGATCATCCCGACGCCCTGGGGATTCAAGAGACCGGAGCCGAGGCCCTGGACGAAGCGGGCGGCGTTGAGGGCCTCGGGGCCGGGTGCCAGCCCGGCGGCCACCGAGGACGCGGTGAAGACCACGACGCCGACGATGAAGAAGCCGCCTCGCCCCATCAGGTCTCCGGCCCGACCCGCCGCGACCAGGACGATGCCGAAGGTCAGCGCGTATCCGGACAGCACCCACTGCGCGTCGGATTCGGTGGCGTCCAGGCCGTGCTGGATGGAGGGGAGAGCGACGTTGACGATGCTCACGCCGATCAGCGACATGAAGATCGCCACGAGTAGCACCATGAGGATGCGCCAGCGGTGCTGTGCAGAGACGCTGCCGGCGTCGCCATCTCCGTGACCGGACGCGGCCTGCACAGGTTCGACCTCTCTGACGGACAAGACTCGGGCGGGCTCATCTTCTCAGGGAGTGCGTGATCGTCCGAGATGTTTTCACATGGTGACATTGCCTTGACACCATCTGTTTCACGTCAAGATACTTGAGCGCTTTGCCGTGCTGATGACCGTACCGACGACGTTGCGGAGATGATGTGGCAGATCAGGGAACCGGGCTCAAACGCCAACTCTCGCTGTTCAGCCTGATCGCCCTGGCCGCAGGGGCGGTGCTCGGGGGCTGGCTGGCCGAAGCGCCGTACTGGTTCGAGCTGACTGGTGCCGGAGCCGCCATCATCTTCCCGATCCTCGCGGTGCTCCTCGTGCCGGTGGGGTTGGCCTTCTCCGAACTGACCTCGATGTTGCCCTACTCCTCGGCCGTCGACGTCTGGTCCAGCAACGCGATGAATCCTGGAGCCGGTTGGGCCACGCAGTGGCTCTTCTTCCTCGTGCAGGTCGTCGAACCACCTTTGGTCGCCTTCATCTTCGTCAGTGCGGCTGGCTACTTCGTCGAACTGTCCGACGGAGTGAAACCGCTAATTGCCATCGCCATCATGGTGGTCTGGTACGTGTTCTCGAACTTCAAGATCGAGCTCACGGGCACCCTGGCCGTCGTGTTCTTCATTCTCATGATCGGCATCACCATTGGTGACTCGATCTACTACTTCGCGAGCGGTCACTGGCAGTTCACCAACATCTCCGACCACGGTGGCTTCTTCCCGCACGGGATGTCCGGTGCCATCGCCGGCGCCTCCGCGCTCGTGTTGAAATACATCGGGTTCGGCATGACGCCGACGTTGATCCAGGAGGCGAAGTTCCCGGCCAAGAAGATGATCACCGTGATCCTGGCCGCCCTGTTCATCCCGGCAGTCGTCTACCTCTTCGCCACCTTCGCCATCGGGGGTCTGGCGCCCCACGACGTCATCGCCGGACTCACCATCCCGGAGCCCGAGCTGGTGAACAAGCTCGACATGGCGGGCATCGTCGGCCTGCTCGCAATCGCCTCCGGGCTCCTCTACGCCTTCACGACCCTGATGGGCTTCTGGACCTCCTCGGCCCGCGTCCTGTATGGGGCGTCGCAGCTGCGTCAGCTACCACCCTGGTTCACCCGGACCAACCGGCACGGGCAGCCCTACGTCGCGAATCTGGTCGTCCTCGGGTTCGGCGTCTTCTTCGCGATCTTCACCAGCACCAACTGGGTGCAGTACATCTACTCGCTCTCCGTCGTCGCAGCGGGCGCCGTCTACTTCCTGGTCTGCCTCTCCGCCTACCTGTTGCGCGACCGGAAGCCGGACGCGGAACGCCCGTATCGCTCGCCGGTGGGCAAGCCGATGTTCGCCATCGGAATGCTGATCTCCGCGGGCATCACCGTGGTGGGCGTGACGCTGCTCCCGGCCAGCGCCTGGCTGCCGATCATCATCTACATCGTGATCGGCGCGCTGGTGCCGGTGGGCATGAGGTTCTACCGGGAACGTGTCGACTCGACCTACGTGCCGGTCCTCGTGCCGGTGGACGAGCAACTCGAGCGCGACCCGACGACTCCATGATGAGTGGTGGCCTCTGCCGACCCGCCTCACCTGAGGCTGAGATAGGAGATGAACGATGGCGGAGCATCCGCCGATCGACACGGTGCGAACGCGCTACCCGCTGACACCGGAGGAGCACGCCGAGGCGCTGCAAGGCCAAGCGGCGTTGCTGGCACGACTTCGCGCGACCGTTCGTACCGACGAGTTGCAGGACGTCGAGATCGCGACGACCTTTGACCCGCGTGCGGGCGGATGCGATGACTGAGCCCGAGGGAACGACCGTCTCGGAGGCGGCTGACAGCCTCGCCCGGCGCACATCCACCTCGTCGGAGTTCGTCGAGACCTGCCTGACCAGGATCCACGAGCTCGACGACGACCTGCGAGCCTTCATCAGCGTTGACGCCGACCAGGCCCGGAGCCGGGCCGCCCGTGCCGACGACGAGCTGGGGCGAGGTGCGCGCCGAAGCGCCCTGCACGGCATACCGATTGCCGTGAAGGACAACCTGTCGGTGGCAGGTGAGGTCACGACAATGGGCTCTGGGATCTTTCGTGACCACGTGCCCAGTGAGGATGCTGACGTCGTCACCCGGCTCGACGCGGCCGGTGCGGTGCGAGTCGGCAAGACCAACCTGCACGAGTTTGCCCTCGGGGTGACCACCGAGAACCCGCACTTCGGCAACTGCCGCAACCCCTGGGACCGCACCCGGACGCCGGGAGGCTCGAGCGGTGGGTCCGCCGTCGCGGTAGCGGCGGGCATGGCGCTTGCCGCGATCGGCTCCGACACGTCAGGTTCGATCCGAATCCCCGCCAGTGCGTGCGGGATCGTCGGGTTGAAGCCAACGTATGGACGAGTGAGCACCTTGGGGTGCTACCCCGAGGCATGGAGCCTGGACCATGTCGGGGTCCTGGCGCAGACAGCACGCGACGCCGCATTGGTCCTTGACGCCATCAGCGGGCACGATCCCCGCGTGCCCTCCTCGCTGGCTTTGCCGCCGACGACTGCCGCGGCGGAGCTGGAGGATGATCGACCGCTGCGCGTCGGTGTGGAAGAGGACTTCTTCTTCCGGCAGGTCGACGCCCAGGTGGAAGCGGTCGTGCGGGCCGCGTTGGACTCGCTGGGTGAGCGTGACGTGACCATCCAGCCAGTGACCTTGCCGTCGCTGAGCGACGCCACCTATGCCCTGACGGTCATCGACACGGCGGAGACGACGGCGTTCCACGATCGTCTGTTCCGCGATCGTCCGCAGGACTACGGCGACGACGTACGGATGCTCATCGAGTGTGGTGCGCTGCCGTCTGCGGTGGACTACGTGCAGGCGCAGCAGATCCGGGCGCTCGTCCGTGAGGACTTCCGCCGGGTGTTTGCGGACGTCGACGTGATCGCCTCACCCACGCTCCCGATCAGGACGCCGCGCATCGGCGAGGCGACCGTCGAGGTCGGGGGCGAGGAGCGTGTCCGCGACGAGGAGCTGATGCGCCTGGTCGGGCCGGCCAACCTGGTCGGGCTCCCCTCGGTCTCGGTCCCCTGTGGCTTCCTCGATGGTATGCCGGTGGGTCTCCAGTTCACCGGCGCGCCGCTGGCCGAGGCGATGGTCCTGCGTGCCGCAGCTGCCGTCGAGTCGATCGTCGGGTCGCCCCTCCGGCCACCGCACCGGCAGCCATGAGCGTTGTCCACAGGCCGCTGTGGTGGCATGTTGGCCTGTGGACAATGTGACGAGTTTGGGAGGGGATGTGGATAACTCGGTGGCGTGAATCAGACTGGCATGTTTGGGGATCCGCGCCGAGACGGTCGCAGGACGTTGTCGGTGGTCACCCCTAGAGTCGGTGCCATGATCGACAGCAACCCAGCACCCTCACCGGCGGCCGAGCCCGCCCGGCCGGTGCTGGGTGCGGTGTCCGATGCGGTGGCGGCGTTGGGCAAGGCGGTGACCGAGCCGACCTGGGCGTTGCAGGACGGCGAGCTGGGCCAGGTCCTCGAACAGCTCGCGGTGGTCCGCCGGGATGCCGAGCGGTTGCTGGTCGAGGTGACCGGCG
>CAYRLV010000137.1:0-9379 GCA_964425155.1 uncultured Ornithinicoccus sp.
GGGCGGCGGACCGGTCCGGTGCCGACGCCGCCGGTTTCGCCGCAGTGGCGCCCTGGGAACTGGTCGAGTCGTCGGTCGGGGCGGAGCCGCTCCCGTTGGCGTCGGCGCCGGACTGCGGGGTGTAGTCCGCGAAGAAGTCCCACCACGCCTCGTCCACCGAGTTCTTGTCCTTGAGGTACTGCTGGTAGAGCTCGTCCACGAGCCATTCGTTCGGACCGAAAGCCGCCATCGGGTTGTTGCTGGGTGGCTGGGCTGACACGGCGGATGCGCCTCTTTCGTTGCGTCGAGGATGACGGACCAGTAACGCTGCTCAGCCTAGCCCTGTGAGACGCGTCTCACGTGGGTGAGTCCACGACCGGACCGGGCGTGTTGCCCGCCGGTCATCCAGCACGGGCAGAACCGCCTCGTCGCCGACCGCTGCGACCTCTGCCCCGCAGGTCAGGAGATGTCTCGACGGACGGTGAGGAACGAGCCGATACCGGCCATGATCGCGGCATACGCGGCCAGCACGATGGCACCCGCCCACCAGGAGAGCTGGTCCCCACTGCCGCCGTTGTAGCTCTGCAGCACGGCGGTGGTGGCCGAGCTCGGGAAGTACTGGGCCACGCCCTCACCCCAGCCCTGGGTCGACAGCAGCGCACCGGCGATCGGCTCGACGATCCACGCGACGCCGATGGCGATGAGCAGGGCCGCCACCTGGTTGGGGATGAGGATGCCCGCGCCCAGCCCGATCAGCGACCAGAGCCCGAGCACCAGCAGGATCAGCACGAGGGTGCGCAGCAGCGAACCGGCCCCGGCGAACGCCGGCAGGCCGCGGGCGGACAGGACCAGCGCGCCGACCCCGACGGACCCCACGAGGTAGAGGACGCCGTAGAGACCACCGATGCCGAGCAGGGAGACGACCTTGGCCGCCATCAGCCGGACCCGGCGGGGCGTGGCCAGCAGGGTGGAGGTGATCGTCTTGTGCCGGTACTCCGAGCCGATGGCCAACACCCCGACCGCGAGGGTCAGCAGGTAGCCGACGGACACGCCGGCCGAGTAGACGTTGACCGCCATCTCGTGGTCGGACATGGGCGGCAGACCGCCCTGCTGCGGGTCGCCCGCCCCGGTGCGGCTGACGATGGCGCCGAACAGCCCGGCGAACCCGGCGGCCGACACGACCACCCCGATCGCCATGCCCCACCACAGCCGGGTGGTGAAGAACTTGCGGAACTCCGCGACGACGGTGCGGCCCATCAGCCCATCACTCCCTGCTCGGCGGCCTCGGCAGCGGCCGGGTGCTCCGGGTCGCCACCCGCCAGATTCCGGTTGCGGTGCTCCGGCGACTCGGTGAGCGCGAAGAACAACGCCTCGAGGTCGGTCTCCTGGATCCGCAGCTCGTGGATCGGCAACCGCGCGGCCAGCGCGAGGTCACCGATCCGGGCCAGGTCGTCGCCGGCTGCCTCGACCCGGTGCTCGTCGAGGGCCGTCGCGGTGACGCCCTCCGTGGTGAGCGCCCGGGCGAGCGCGGCGGCGTCGCTCGTGCGCACCAGCGCGGTCGGGTCGCCGTGCAGCTCGGCGATCGAGCCCTGCCGCACCAGCTGGCCGTTGGCGATGATGACGACCTCGTCGACGGTCTGCTCCACCTCCTGGAGCATGTGGCTCGAGATCAGCACGGTCTTGCCCTCGGAGCTCAGGTGGCGCAGGAAGCCGCGCAGCCAGCGGATGCCCTCCGGGTCGAGCCCGTTGGCCGGCTCGTCGAGGATCAGCACGTCCGGGTCGCCGAGCAGCGCGGCCGCCAGGCCCAGGCGCTGGCGCATCCCCATCGAGTAGCCGCCGGCGCGCTTGCGGGCGGCGGCGGGGATGCCGACCAGCTCGAGCAGCTCGTCCACCCGGCTGTCCGCGATCCCGGCGCTCGCGGCGAGCACCCGCAGGTGGTCGCGCCCGGTGCGGCCGGGATGGAAGTTGGTCGCCTCGAGCGCCGCGCCCACCGTCTGGAGCGGGTGCGGCAGGTCGACGTAGCGCTGTCCGCCGATGGTGGCGGTGCCGGCAGTGGCCTGCACCAGGCCGAGCAGCATCCGCAGGGTGGTGGTCTTGCCGGCTCCGTTGGGTCCGAGGAATCCGGTGATCCGGCCGGGCTCGACCTCGAAGGTGAGGTCGTCGACGGCCACGAACGAGCCGAACCGCTTGGTCAGGCCCGCGATCTCGATCCGCCTCCCGGCGGGACTCGCGGTGCCGTCGGTCGTGCTCCTGCCGGGTGTGGTGGTGTCAGTCATGGGCGCGTCCCCGAGCTCGTCATCAGGGGCCCCCGCGAAGTATCGGAGCGGAGCGGAGAACTTCGTGGGGATCTCATGCCCCTATCCCACCATCCTCACCCGGCGTGAGGGCAACGGGCAGGCCGAATCTCGCGTGGCCCGTGGCGCTGACCAGCGCGCGAACGACCCCTGTCGGTGGGTCCCGGCCGGCTCTACCGTGGTCGGGTGCCCGCCGTCCGCCTGCCTCCGCTTGCCACCCGGATGCTGACGGCGGCCCTCCTCACCGCGTTGGCCGCGGTGCCGGTCTTCCTGCTGAGCGCGCAATCGGTCTGGATCCGTGCCGATCTGGGTTTCGGGGAGGCGAGGTTCGGCGTCGCGGTCAGCGTCTTCTTCGGCTGCGCGGCGCTCACGGCGATGCTCGTCGGCGGCCTCGCCGACCGGTTCGGCCGGCGGGCCAGCACCGTCGTGTCCGGGCTGCTCGCGCTGGTCGGCGGTCTCGGGCTCGCCCTCCTCGCCCACTCGTATGCGGTGCTGGTCGCCGCCCTGGCCGTGCTCGGCGCGGCCAACGCGGCGCTCCAGGTCACCGCGAACCTGTCGCTCGCGACCGCCGTCCCGCAGCACCGGCAGGGCGTGGCCTTCGGGGTCAAGCAGTCGGCGGTCCCGCTGGCCATCCTGGTCGGTGGCCTGTCCGTCCCCACGGTGGGCGCGGTGATCGGGTGGCGCTGGACGTTCGTGTTCGCGGCGGCAGTCGGTGGGGTCGTGGTGCTGGCCGGGCTGCGTCTCGCCCCGGAGTCCGCCCGGCGGCTCGATCGCGCCCGCCCGGTCGACCGGCCGCCCCGGTCGGCGCTCGCCGTCACCGCGGTGGCGATGGCGATCGGCAGCGCGGCGCTCAACTCGTTCGGCGCCTTCGTGGCGTCGTGGGCCTTCCACCTCGGGATGTCCGCCGGAGCCGCAGGGGTCCTCATGGCGGCGGGCAGCGGCCTGTCGATCTGCTCCCGTCTCGCGGGTGGCTACCTCGCCGACCGGCGCTACGGCCGCAACCTGCCGTTCGTCGCCGTGGAACTGGCGGTGGGGGCACTCGCCGTCGGGGCACTGTCGCTCGGCACCCTCCCGACCCTGGTGACCGGGGCGGTCGTGGCCTTCGCCGTCGGGTGGGCCTGGCCCGGGGTGCTGCTGTTCGCGATCGTCCGGGTGGCCCGTGACGCTCCGGCCGCCGCCTCGAGCATGGTGCAGGCGGGTGCGTTCGCGGGTGGGGCCGCGGGGCCTGCGGTGTTCGGCGCCGTCGTGGCGACCTTCGGCTACGTGACGGCCTGGCGCTCGGCCGCCGTGGCGATGGTGGTCTCGGCCGCGCTGCTGATGGTGGCGCGGCGGATCTTCCTCGCCGATCTGACCCGGCGACCCCCGCGGGTGCCGCTGCCGGTCAGGCCGTCCGCCCGACCCGGTCGGTGACCGCCCGGTCGGTGACGGCCGGAGGCCCGGTCACAGGTAGGCCGTCCACTCGCCGTAGAACAGCGCCAGGCCGACCCCGACCCCGATGCCGGCGATGATCCAGAAGCGCGTGGCGATGGTGACCTCGGCCCAGCCGAGCATCTCGAAGTGGTGGTGCAACGGCGCGATCCGGAAGACCCGTTTGCCGGTCAGCTTGAAGCTGGCGACCTGGATGATCACCGACATGGTGATGATGACGAACAGCGCCCCCAGCACGAGCAGCAGCAGCTGGGTCCGGGTGAGGATCGCCATACCGGCCAACGCGGCGCCGAGCGACAGCGAACCCGTGTCGCCCATGATGATCTGCGCGGGCGAGCCGTTCCACCACAGGAAACCGAAGCAGGCGCCCGCGATCGCGCACGCCACGATCGCGAGGTCCAGGCCGTCGCGGACCTCGTAGCAGCCCGGCTCGACCTTCACCGCGCAGTCCTGCTTGGCCTTCCACAGGCTGATCAGGGTGTAGGCGCCGAAGACCATGATCGAGGCCCCGGTGGCCAACCCGTCCAGGCCGTCGGTGATGTTGACGCCGTTCGAGGCGCCGGCGATCAGCAGGCTCGCCCAGAGGATGAACAGGACGACGGCACCCACGCGGCCGGCGGCCGCCAGATCCAGGTTGGTGTCACGGATGAACGAGATGGCGGTCGAGGCGGGTGCCCGGCCCTGCTCGTCGGTCACCAGCAGGGCGAGCAGGGCGAAGACGACGGTGATCAGCGTCTGGCCGACGAGCTTCTGCTTCGAGGTCAGCCCCAGGCTGCGCTCCTTGGAGATCTTCGTGTAGTCGTCCAGGAAGCCGACCAGCCCCATCCCGACCAGCAGGAACAGCACGAGGAGGCCGCTCAGCGTGAAGCTGTTGTGCCGGATGTTGCCCACGCCGCCGGCCTCCATGAGCCGCAGCAGCAGGTGCGAGCCGAGATATCCCACGAGGGAGGCGCCGATGATGACGGCGCCGCCCATGGTCGGCTTGCCCCGCTTGTAGTGGTGCTGCACGAGGTCGTCCCGGATGAACTGGCCGTAGCTCTTGCGGACCAGGAACCGGATGAACAGCGGCGTCCCCAGCAGAGCCACGATCAGGGAGATCGCACCCGCCAGCGTGACGTTGACCATCCGTCCTCTTTCTCCGCATCACCTCGACCGTCCCCGCCACCCGGCGGCCGGATCGCGCCGCATGGCCCACCCCCACCAGTGGCCAGGACACACGCGGACCTCAAGGTATGCGACGTGCTCGGCCGGAGGGGGTCACCCGGCGTCGACACGCCCAAGCCCCGTCGCGGCGCGGCGCTCCTCGCCCCGGCGCTCCGGCGAGCTACGCGCCGACCGTGGGTGCGGACACGGTGCTGAGCGCGGTCAGCACCCCGGCCGGCGACCGGGTCTCGACGCCCGACCCGACGCCCGCGTCACCGGCCTGCGCCCGCAGTCGCCCGGTCCCGAGCATCGGCGCGACCAGGCGGTAGCCGAACTCCCGACCGACGAGCGACACCCCCGAGCGGCGCGCGAGCTCGCCCATGAGCAGGGCCTGCAGCGGGCCGTGGACGACCAGCCCCGCATACCCCTCGCGCCGCGCCCAGGCGAGGTCGTAGTGGATGCGGTGGGCGTTGAAGGTGAGCGCGGAGAACCGGAACAGCAGCGTCTCGGTGACGTCGAGCTCCAGGCACGGCTCGCGCACCGGGGCGGGAGCCGTGGCCCCGCCGTCCGCCGGTCTCGTTCCACCGGGCGCTCGGTAGACGATGTCCTGGTCCTCGACCACGGCGATCTCGCCGGCCTGCTCGATCTCGGTGCGGACCGTGACGAACGTGAGCGGGCCGCTGCGCCCCTGCTTCTCCGCCGTCCGGGCGACCCACGAGGTGCGGGTGGCGTCCTCACCGACGCGCAGCAGCCGGTGGGTCACCACCCGGCCGCCCGCGAACATCCGCCGGCGACCGGGGCCCGGGGGAGCGGGAACGCCGGTCAGGGGGTGGCCGTCCGGCCCGAGCTCCCGCTGGGGACGCCGCGGCAGGAGCAGGGTCCAGTGCCAGAGGGGAGGGACCGTGCCGTCGGCCGGCGGCTCGATGTCGAGAGTCGCGGCGAGCGCCTCGACCGGCTCCGCGGCCAGCCGCTCCGTGCACCGCTCGCGGTCGCTGCCCGTCGTGGTGCCGTCGGTCGTCGTCACGGCGCCACGCTGCCGCGCTTGACCAGCTGCCGGGCGATGACCCCGCGCTGGATCTCGTTGGTGCCCTCGCCCACGATCATCAGCGGCGCGTCCCGGAAGTAGCGCTCGACGTCGAATTCGGTGGAGTAGCCGTAGCCCCCGTGGATCCGCACCGCGTCCAGCGCGATCTCCATGGCCGCCTCCGACGCGAACAGTTTCGCCATGCCCGCCTCCATGTCGGACCGGTCACCGGCGTCGTAGCGCCGAGCCGCGTGCAGGGTGAGCTGGCGGGCGGCGGTGAGCTTGGTGACCATCTCGGCCAGGTAGTTGCCCACCGACTGGTGCTGCCAGATGGGCTTGCCGAAGCTCTCCCGCTCCTGCGCGTAGCGCAACGAGTCCTCCAGCGCGGCCCTGGCCACCCCCAGCGCGCGCCCCGCGACCTGCAGCCGGCCGACCTCGAGTCCCCGCATCATCTGGGCGAACCCGCGCCCCTCCTCACCACCGAGCACGGCGTCCGCGGGCACGCGCATGTCGTCGAACGCGAGCTCGCAGCTCTCCACCCCCTTGTAGCCGAGCTTGGGCAGGTCGCGGGACAGGCTGAACCCCGGCCCCTTCTCGACCAGCAGGACGCTGATCCCGCGGTGCGGTGGGTCCGCGGCCGGGTCGGTCTTGCAGAGCAGCGCGATGAGACCGGCCTTGCGCGCGTTGGTGATCCACGTCTTCGACCCGTTGACCACGTAGTGGTCGCCGTCCCGCCGTGCCTGGGTGCGCATGGCCTGCAGGTCGGAGCCGCCGCCGGGCTCGGTCAGCGCCATCGTGGCGCGCAGCTCGCCGGTCGCCATCCGGGGCAGGTAGCGGTCCTGCTGCTCGCGGGTGCCGTGGTCGAGCAGCAGCTTGGCGACCACGGTGTGGCCGCCCATCGCGCCGGCCAGGCTCATCCAGCCGCGGGACAGCTCCTCGGTGACCAGGACGTAGCACGGCGTGCTCACGCGAGCCTCACCCCACGGCTCGGGGATGGCCAGGCCGAAGATGCCGAGCTGCTTCATCGTCGCGATCTGCCGCTCGGGATAGGTGTTGGCGTGCTCGAGCTCCTGCACGACGGGCTTGACGTCGCGGTCCACGAAGTCGCGGACCGTCTCGACGACGGCGACCTCCTCGTCGGTCAGTCCTTCGACTCCTGCTGACGCTGTCATGGACGGCACTTCCTCTGTGGTGCGGGCGGATTCGGACGTATGGCGGGTGCGCGGCTCGAGCGCTCAGCCCACCCGTGCTGGTGGTCCCACCGGCGGCAGGTGCCGCCGGAGCAGGTCGGCGCCGGACTCCCAGGTCAGGTCGGACACGGACAGGTCGGTGCCGGTGAGGCAGTCGGCGACCTTCGTGGCGAGCTCGCCGTCGGTGGGTGGTCGGGCCGGGGCGCCCGGCGGAAGCGCCAGGTCACCGCGCAGGACGCCGCCCGCGGTGTGCAGCTCGATCTCGGTGCGGCCGCTGAGCAGCCCGTCACCCCCGTCGCCGAGTTCCACCTCGACCCGCTCCACCAGCTCGCTGGCGGCAGGTCGCCGGACCGCGTCGTCCGTGAACGACGCGAACCCCGGGTGCGAGTCGAGCAACGCTGCGGCGACGGCGTACTCGAGGCTGAACTTGCCCTCCAGGCCCGTGGTCGGGCGGTGGTGGGCGAGCGGGGTGACCGTGGCCTCGGGGGTGCGCACGATGATCCGTCGCAGGTCCGCCGGGTCGAGCGGCCCGGGCCGTCGGGCCAGCAGGTCGTGCACCGTGCTGATCGGCCGCTGCAGGGCGTAGCAGCACGGGAAGATCTTGATCGCCAGGCCGTCCGGCACGGCCGGACCGCTGGTGTCGAGTGCGGCGGGGTCGCCGCCGAGCAGGCCCAGCCAGGTGTCGACCGCGCGGGTGTCCGCCCGTGCGCCCGCGAGCGCCAGGGTCGCGGCACGGACTCCGGCGTCGGCGGCCAGCCCGACCTGGATCGACTTGGCGTCGGTGCCGAAGGCCCGTTGCACACCCCCGGCGGCCGGCACCGCGAGGGCCAGCGCGGTCGCGACCAGTTCGTCGTCGGCACCGGCCGCGACGGCGGCGGTGGCGGCCGCCCCCAGGGCTCCGGCCGTCGTGGTCGCGTGCCAGCCGCGGGTGTAGTGCTCCCAGCCGAGCGCGCTGCCGACGCGGGCCATCACGCCGGCACCGGCAAGGTAGGCACGTCGCCCGCCTCCGGTGGCGAGCGCGACCGGCACGCACACCGTGCTGATGTGGGTGGTCGACGGCATGTGCAGGTCGTCGAAGTCCAGGATGTGCGCGGCCACCGACCACCGGGCCACCTCGGGCAACGACTCGACCACCTGCAGGATCGGCTCGCCGCGCGCGGCAAGGGCCACCGCGACGGTGTCGACCAGGGAACGGTCGGCGAGTGCAAGGTCGTCGTCGGTGGGCCGGAGCCGGTGTGCCCAGGTGCCGAGGGCCGCGGCGGCCGTCGGCGCGCTCACGGCTGGCCCTGGGAGGTCACGTCGGGCTCGTCCAGGCCGAACTCGGCCAGCACCTTCGCGGTGTGCTCGCCCACGGCGGGCACCGGGTCCATCGCCGGCTCCTGGCCCTGGATGGTGGCGGGCGGAAGCAGCGCGTCCACCGGACCCGCCGGGGTGCCGACGCGGCGCCACCGCTGTCGCGCGCGCAGCTGCGGGTGCGCCGCCAGCTCGTCCAGATCGCGCAGCCGGGCGTTGGCGATGCCGGTGGCCTCGAGCCGCCGTTCCACCTCGTCCACCGACAGCACCGCGAACCGCTCCTCGATGCGCTGGGTCAGGTGGTCGCGGTGCTGGACCCGTCTGCTGTTGCTGGAGAACTCCGGATCCTGCGCCAAACCGGGCTCGTCCAGCACCTCCGTGCAGAAGACCGCCCACTCGCGCTCGTTCTGGATCCCGAGGAACACCTGGTGACCCTCGGCGCAGTGGAACGGACCGTACGGGGCGATCGCGGCGTGGGAGGCACCCGAGCGCGGCGGGGGAGTGCCGCCATACTCGGTGAAGTAGAACGGGAAGCCCATCCACTCGGCGAGCGCCTCGAGCATGGAGACCTCGAGGGTCGCGCCCTCCCCGGTCCGGCCGCGGGCCAGGAGCGCGGTCAGGATGCCGCTGTAGGCGTACATCCCGGCGGCGATGTCGGCGACCGAGATGCCGACCTTGGCGGGCTGCTCGGGGGTGCCGGTGACCGACAGCAACCCGGCCTCGCACTGGACGAGCAGGTCGTAGGCCTTCTTGCTCGTGTAGGGGCCGGCGGTGCCGTATCCGGAGATCGAGCAGTGCACCAGCTCGGGGCGCTCGGCGCGCAACTGCTCCGCGCCCAGGCCCAGGCGCTCGGCGGCGCCGGGGGCGAGGTTCTGCACCACCACGTCGGCGCGGGCGACCAGCGCCCGGATCGCGCGGCGCCCGGCGTCGGTCTTGAGGTCGAGGGCGACCGACTCCTTGGAGCGGTTCAGCCAGACGAAGTGGCTGGACAGGCCGTGGACCGTCTCGTCGTAGCCGCGGGCGAAGTC